>JAEUIG010000314.1 GCA_016795125.1 Planctomycetaceae bacterium
ATGCGAATGGATCGCATGTAACGCCGATCAAGTCGCTCCGCTGAGGGGGACAACAACACACAGGCTTCCATGACCGGGAAGCCGCCACCTCAATACAACTGACCAAGGGAAAACGCCAATGTCCGCTGCATCCTCCAGGAAGAAAGACACCGTCCGTTACCTGCTCGCCGCCGCCGTCACGGTTGCGGTCACCCTGCCGGCCGACGCCAGTCCGTTCGACCGGTACAGGATTGGTGCGTACCGCGCTCAGAACATGAGCGTCGTCAACAAGTACAACTTCAATCGCAACTGGATCGGCAGTCCGCTGATGAACGAAACCGACGTGACCTCAAATGCCACCGGCGTTCGCGGCTCGCGCATGATCTTCACCAACGGCATCATCTATCGGATGCAGAACGGCGGTTACCCCGGCCGGACGACCGTGATCCAGGGCGACCTCCGCCGCCGGTATGAACAGAGCGGCGGGCTCAACGGCCCTCTGGGATTCCCTATCGAAGACCACAAGCCGACCCCGGGTGCGACCGGTCGCTACAACCAGCGATTCGAACGCGGTTCCATCGTCTGGAACCCCAACAACAACCAGTACGTCGTGCTGATCAACCCGTGAAGTCAGCGCCGAAACCGGCATCGTTCATTGCGACAGCCCGCCGCCAGGCGGGCTGTTTGCGTTGTCCTGCGGTTCATCCTGCCGCGACGGGCCCGGCAGAGCGCAGTAACAGAACTGTTCCCGTTGCGCTGGACTCCTTAAGCGAAACTGAACCCACCAGGTGATGCCGAACAGATCTCCAGCGAGGTGTACGATGGACTACTGGCGCCGCGACCTGCTCCGAACCAGCGTCGTCGAACCGCTGGTCATGCCCGCGATCATCGGTGGCGGGATGCTGCTGACAATCGTCGGCGGCTACCACACCATCCGCGACCAGCACCGATGTGCAGAGATTGGCGTAAACAGCGGATACGAGGAGTCGTACATCGTCCCCGGACGGCGCGGCACTCCCGACCAATGCGTCTGTCGCGGCCAGCGCGACGCCAATGGCAACGTGGACATGACCGTGAGCCAGAGCATCCCGCTCGACTGACCTGCGAGTCGGTCAGCCTCCCGCGACGGAGCCGATGATCAGGAACGGCTCCGATCCCGCCGCCACCGCCTCTGGCACCGGATCGTCCGGCGACTGCAGTGAGATATCGCGCTCGCAGGCGAAGAACCGCAGCAGCGGCCGCCGCTTGTGCGTCCCGTGTTCACGGACCGTTCCTCGCAGCATGGGATAGCGCGCTTCGAGCGCATCGATGATCGCCCGCTGCGTGACCGGAGCGGCGACGTAGAGCTGCACCTCCGCGCCGACCCCGGCCAGCGTGCGCAGATGATGGGGGAGTTCCACGCGAATCATGGCAGGCACTGCACTTCGACCGACAGCACCGCCGGCAGATGCGACACGATCGGCTGCCAGTGGTCGCCGGAATCCGACGAAGCGTACACCTGCCCGCCGGTCGTTCCGAAGTAGATGCCGCACGGATCGAGCGCGTCGACGCACATCGCGTCGCGCAGCACGTTGACATAGCAGTCCGACTGCGGCAGCCCGTTGGTCAGTGCTTCCCATTCGTTGCCGCCGGACCGGCTGCGATAAACCCGCAGCTTCCCCTCGGGCGGAAAGTGCTCCGAGTCGCTCTTGATCGGCACGACGTAAATGGTCTCCGGCTCGTGCGCGTGCACGTCGATCGGAAACCCGAAATCGGTCGGCAGGTTGCCGCTGATCTCGTACCAGTTTTCCCCGGCGTCGTCCGAACGCATCACGTCCCAGTGCTTCTGCATGTACAGCACGTCCGGCCGCTGCGGATGCAGCGCGATGCGGTGCACGCAGTGCCCGACGGGGGCGTCCGGATCGGGGATGTACTGAGATTTCAGCCCGCGATTGATGGGCTTCCAGCTTTTACCGGCGTCGTCGGTGCGGAACGCTCCGGCGGACGAGATGGCAATGAACATCCGCGCCGGATTCGTCGGATCGAGCAGGATCGTGTGCAGTCCGAGGCCTCCAGCGCCCGGCGTCCACTGTTCCCCATGCGCGCCGCGCAGCGCCGCCAGCTCCTGCCACGATTGTCCGCCGTCGGTGCTGCGGAACATCGCCGCGTCTTCGACGCCGGCATACACGGTGTTCGCGTCCGACAGCGACGGCTCCAGGTGCCACACGCGCTTGAATTCCCACGGATGCTGCGTGCCGTCGTACCACTGGTGCGTCGTCAGCGGGCGGCCGGTTTCGGCCGACGTGTCGTAGGCAAAATTGTTGCTCTCGCCCATGGGCATGCCGTCGGGGGTCGTCGTCGGTTGCCCTTGTGGCGTGCCGGGCTGAAACCAGGTCTTTCCCCCGTCGTCCGACCGCTGGATGATCTGGCCGAACCAGCTGCTGGTCTGCGACGTGTAGAGGCGATCGGGATCGGCCGGCGAGCCTTTCATGTGATAGATCTCCCAGCCGGCGAAGTGCGGCCCGTCGACGTGCCACTTCTGGCGACTGCCGTCGGACGTGAGAACGAAAGCGCCTTTGCGGGTGCCTACGAGGACGCGAACCCTGCTCATTAATGACTCCGGATACGATGGTTACAGCAATGAGCGGCGGGGTTTAACCCCGCCGCTTGGCGGCAATCGATCACAACCGCGACTTCGGCAGGCCTTCCAGTTCCATCACCTCCCGCACTTCGACGACACCCAGCCGTGCGCCCGGATGCTGCTGTGCGATGCGGATTGCCTCCGCCTGGTCCGCCACGTCGATGAGATAGAATCCGCCGATCACCTCGTGCGTCTCAGTGAATGGTCCGTCCGTCACGGAAGGCTGGCCATTGCGGACCCGCACGCAGGCGCCCATCGACGACGCGTGCAGCGGCGCGGCTGCAATATACTGTCCCTTGGCATCGAGTCGATGCGTCAATTCCACAGCTTCCTGGATCGCGGCTTTCCAGGCGACCTCACCGGCCCGCTCCCAGGCTTTTTCATCGTCGTGGCTGATCAGCATGAATCGCACGGCATTGTCTCCGTTAACTTTGCGCCCGTTCGGCAGTCTCCGGCCGGCGGCGTAATCCCCGCCGCCGCTCCGCTCCCTGGCCCGCTCATGGTGACGTCGCCCGGCGCAATCGCGGATCGACAGCAATTCTGTAAAAAGTGTGACACGCAACGCAAGAGGGAGCCGCCCCTGGTCATCGGCGCCCGAAACGCCATGCGTCGGACTTGATGCGACGTTTTGACACTGTCAGCACTTCCGGATGCTCGTGTCCGACCGATTCGCGCAGCGCTTTCGGCGTATGAATGACCGGCAGCTCCCAATGCTCGCCGGTGTAGAAGTGCCAGGCGTCGCGGGCGTATGTCGCGCAGTTGTT
>JAEUIG010000360.1 GCA_016795125.1 Planctomycetaceae bacterium
AACAACTCCGGCGAATAGGCAGCACGAATCCGCTGTTGGGCCTTCGTCAAAGTTGCCGTCATTGTGTCCGCCGCATTCAACCGGGGGCTGACGCCGCCGGGCTCGCCGAAGGTTCCATTCACCGTCACAGGGATTTCTCCACTCAGCCACGAAATCGGCTGCCGTCCGGCGTCCCACTGCCGCGGGCCTTACCCTTCATCAATTGAGAGGAGACACAGCGATGGCCGATGAACTGCCGTCCGGGCGGTAGCTCGTCCCCCTTGACGGCTTCGAAGGAGAAATCAACACGGCGGGCGTCGTTCCGCACGCGGACCCGGTGGCCGTCGGCCCGCCGGGACTTCCGTGTGTCCTGTGGGGACATTTTCAGAGCGCCGACCTCGACGAAATATTCATCTGTATACTACTCCTCATCGAGGGTGATTCCCTGAATTTCGCGCGACCCGGAATCAGGATGAATTCGACTGGCATACGGCGGAATTGCGACTCAGAATCGAGGACTCCCGGTGGCGGGGCCAATCGGTACTCTCGCGATCGTATCGAAAGTGGTGCGAACGTGTGAAGGTGCGAACGTGTGAACAGGGGAACGCGTCACCTCACGTTTGTTCTTTCGCACCTTTTCACTTTCTCACCCGGTCACTGACTATTCACACTGTTCACTCTTTTCGTACTCTTCGCACTCCCATGATGTCCCGCCGATGATTTCCCGCAGCTCACGAGCGACCAACTCCCGACCGAAGCGTGAGCGCCGCACGACGCGGCCCAGCTTCGGCGATCGCTCGCTGGCGCGCTGCACCGACGCGGAACTCCTCAAGATGCGGTTTGCCGACCTGCCGATCCGCATCGACGGCACTCCGCTGGAAGATCGTATCCAGCGGATGCACGACGAACTCCAGCTCAAGGGACTGCGCTTCCGCCCGCACTTCTGGCTGTCGACCGACTGGTTCAGTCCCGACGGGATTCCGGGCGTGGCGATTCCGTTCTACCTGGCGCATCCCCGGCTGATGCAGCTGGAGGAATCGCAGATGCTGGAAATTGAAGGGGGCACCGAGGAGTCTTGCCTGCGGATTCTCCGGCACGAGGTCGGCCACGCCATCGACAACGCCTACCGGCTCCGCCGGCGGGTGTCCTGGAAGCGGGTGTTCGGCCCGCCTTCGCAGCCGTACCCGGAGTTTTACACGCCGCGTCCCTTCAGCAAGAGCTACGTGCATCACCTGCAGGCCTGGTACGCACAGAGCCATCCCGCCGAGGACTTCGCAGAAACCTTCGCCGTCTGGCTCAAGCCCCGCTCCGACTGGCGGACCCGCTACGAGGGCTGGCCGGCGCTCAAGAAGCTGAAATACGTGGACGGCCTGATGCGTGAAATCCGCACGCAGACGCCCAAGCAGCGAACGCGAGTCCGCGTCGAGCCGCTGCGATCGATTCGCAAGACGCTGCAGGACCACTACCACGAACGGCGCGGCTTTTACGGCATCGACCTGCCGCGCGACCTGGACCGAGACCTGCTGCGGCTGTTCGTGCGGGGTGAGGCGGTCGCGAACAACGGCCGCTCGGCGGCCGCATTTCTGCGGCGGGTCCGCGCCCGGCTGCGGGAAGACGTGGCCGACTGGACCGGCGAGTACCAGTACACGATCGACGAAGTCCTCCGCGACATGATCGACCGCTGCGAAGTCCTCGCGCTGCGACTGGACCGGCCCGACAACGAGGCCGAACGACAAATCCTGATCGTGCTCACGATGCACGTCATGAATTACCTCAATGCAGGGTACCACCGGATCGCGCTATGAGCCGCCTGCGGATCCTCGTGCTGGTGCGTGACGGGCTGGTTCCGCCCGACAGCCTCGACGGCTACTCTCCCAAGGAGATTGCCGAATGGAAATGCGAGTTCGACGTCGTCCAGGCCCTCCGCAAGCTGGGCCACGACGTGCAGCCGCTCGGCGTCTATGACGACCTGGGTCCGCTGCGGCACGCGATCGCCGAGAATCCGCCCGACATCGCCTTCATGCTGCTGGAAGAGTTCCACGGCGTGACGGCCTACGACCAGGCCGTCGTGAGCTACCTGGAGCTGATGCGGCAGCTGTACACGGGCTGCAATCCGCTCGGCATGATGCTGTCGCGGAACAAAGCGCTGGCCAAGAAGATCCTGCTGTATCACCGCATCCCGACGCCGCACTTTGTCGTCGCGCCCCGCGGCCGAAAGCTGGCCGGCATCGCCAAGCTCAGGTTCCCGCTGCTGGTGAAAGCGGTCTTTGAAGATGCCTCACAGGGAATCTCGCAGGCGTCCGTCGTGCGCGACCGCGAGGCGCTCGAAGAACGCGTGCGGTTCGTGCACGAATCGTGCAACGGCGACGCGATGATCGAAGAGTACATCGAGGGCCGCGAACTGTACGTCGGCGTCATCGGCAACCAGCGGCTGCAGACGTTTCCGATCTGGGAAATGGACTTCGGAGACATGCCGTCCGACGGGGAGCGCATCGCGACGCGGCGGATCAAGTGGAATGAAGCCTATCGCGAGAAGTACTCGATCGACACGCGGGCTGCGCGGAACCTGCCGGACGGGATCGCGCTGAAAGTCGCCAACCTGTGCAAGCGGGTGTATCGCGAACTGTCGATGACAGGCTATGCGCGGATCGACCTGCGGCTGACGGACGACGGCCGCGCGTACGTGCTGGAAGCCAACGCCAACCCGAACCTGTCCCGCGACGAGGATTTCGCCGCCTCCGCCAAGGCGGCCGGTGTCGACTACGAATCGCTGCTGCAGAAGATCATCCAGCTCGGACTGCAGTACCCGGCGCCGTGGAAGGGGTAGCGTAGGTGTGCGAAGGTGAAAAAGTATGAAGGTGCGAAGGTGCAAGCGTTGCCTTCACACTTTCGCACCTTCACACTTTCACACTTTTTCAGAACAGCGCCTCCGGATCATCGGCGTTGTCCGGTTCTTCTACTCGCTTTGTGGCTCGCGGTCGTGCGCGGCGGCCGGCTTTGGACGCGGCCGGCTCGTGTGTCGCAGTCGCATCGAAGGGAGCCGTCGCCGGATCCCCCTCCTCGGTGCGGCCCGTCAGGATTTCGATGCGCCGCTCGGCCGATTCGAGCAGGCTGTAGCAGTGCCGCAGCAGGCCGGCGCCGCGCTCGTACTGCTTCAGCGCGTCTTCCAGGCCGAGCGTGCCGGCTTCCAGTTCGCCGACAATCTGCTGCAGATCGACGAGGGCGGATTCGAACGACGGCGGGGAAGCGACGGCTGCCGGGCCTTGCTGGTCGGATGGATTCATAAGGATTCGAGAAGTCGCTTTCGGGTGGTGGAGCAGAGTCGTCTTCTCGTTACGGTCAGCCGGCAGTGGTGATGCTCGATGTAGAGGTCTTCAGAGTGACCAAGGCCACATCCGCTGTACGCGATGCGTGCATTTTGGACAGGTGGGTCCGCCATAGACACGCTGGTCATAAATCCCCGTCGGAATCCCCCAGAAACCGAAGAGGGCAGCAGAACCAAACAGCAGAAAAGTTACGGCACCAAGCGTCGTTCCTCGTCCAAGTTCCCAACTTGCAAAAGCCACCACGGAGCCGATGACAGTGATCCAGAAAAAGCAGCCAGGTGGGTTGGAATACCCCATTCCCCCGGATTGAAGCCAAAACCAGTGGCCGCATTTCTTGCAGCGCATAACGGGCCTGACAAGGCCAAATCGGTCAGGTGGCACGCCCTGAGTGGAGCGAAGGGCGTGGCGAACGAGAGTTGGCGTGCACCTTCGTTTGAAGCTCAATCAATGGGCGTTACTCAGCCCGACTGTGAATAATACCGTCTGCCACTCGTGAGTGCAGCAAGTCACCTGGTCGAACATCGGCGACACGGCGTACGACCGCTCCATTCTCCGCCCGGCTCGTTAGCGAATACCCGCGTTCGAGCACCCGCAGCGGGCTGAGGGCCGACAGGGTCGCCCCCAATTGGCCCCACTCGGCGCGGGCGACATCCACACGGCTGCGGACCGCCAACTGCATCCGCCGGTCGAGTTCATCGATTCGCTGCATCCGGTGATGCACCTGCTCGGCCGGCTGGGTGATGGCGCGACGTCCGGCGAGCTGATCGAGCCGCGAACGGCACAGCGCCGCGCGGCTGCGCACCGCAGTCCGCAGGCGATCTTCGACATGTCGCAGCGCTGCTGCCAGTTCGACGTGATCCGGGACGACGATCTCGCCGGCTTCACTTGGGGTCAGTGCTCGTCGGTCGGCGACGAGGTCGGCGATTGTCACGTCGATCTCGTGGCCGACGGCGCTGATGATCGGCACCGGGCTGGTCGCGATGGCCCGCGCCACGACTTCTTCGTTGAAGCACCACAGGTCTTCGAGGCTCCCGCCGCCGCGTCCCACAATGGCGACGTCGACATCTGGCAGTTGCGGCAGCCGGGCGATGCCGGCGGCGATCAGTTGCGCGGCGCCGTCTCCCTGAACAGGGACTGGCACGATCACGACCCGGGCGCCGGGCCAGCGGCGCGTGATCACCTGCAGCATGTCCCGCACGGCGGCACCCTGCGGACTGGTCACCAGCGCAATCCGTCGCGGAATGCGCGGCAGCGGGCGCTTTCGTTCCGGCGCGAACAGCCCTTCCGCCGCGAGTCGTTCGTGCAGTTGCCGGAATGCCAGTTCCAGCGGGCCGACGCCGTGCGGCGAGAGCTCGTCGATGACGAGCTGGTACGACCCGCGGGCCGGGTACAGGTCCATCCGGCCGATGGCGACGACCTGCAGTCCGTCGCGGATGTCAAAGCGGATCCGCGACGCGCGCATCTTCCAGATCACTCCCCGCAGCTGGGCCGCGTCGTCCTTGAGCGTGAAGTAGACGTGGCCGGAGCCTGCGTGCACGCAGTTGGAGATTTCGCCCACGACGGCGACTCGCGGGAAGTTGCCTTCGAGGCATTCCTTGAGCAGCAGCGTGAGTTCCGAGACGGTCAGCACAGGGGGTCCCTGGCGACCGGCGTCGAAGATCGGATCGGCTGCGTCCGCGGGGCGCATGTCAGCCTCCCAGCGTGACGCGACGCACATACTCCAGCGCGCGGGTGACATCGCCGGCCGGATCGTCTCCGTCAGTTCGTCGGGCCGTCAGCCACCCGCGATAGCCGATCTCCTGCAGTTGCGCCAGCAGTTCGGGCCAGGCGACTTCACCGCGCCCTACGGCCGTCTCCTTCCCGTCCCCGTCGCGACCGTGGATGCCGTCCCGCAGGTGCAGATGCCCGAGCCAGGTCGCATACTCCCGCAGGTCGCGCACCGGGTCCCGTCCGCTGCGGACACAGCCAGCCGGATCGAAGTCGACCGCCATCGGCCCCTGCTTCACGTTCGCCAGAATGGAAATCAGTTTCTCGGGCGGATCGCCGACCGGCGTGAGCGCCGGCGTGACGCCGACATGGTTGCCGTAGCGGGCGAGTTCCTCCAGCACATCGCCGATCCGCTGCGCTTCGCGGGACTCGGGATCGGCCGCCGTACGCGGGGCGCTGATGGTGAGGAGACGGCAGCGGAGCAGCGAGGCGAACTTCATCGCCGATCGCAGGGCTTCCATGCGCCGATCGATCTGCTCCGGATCGTGGATCGGTCTGCGCAAGGGAAACGTGAGCGCCGCGACTTTCAGCCGCCGCTCATCGAGTTCGTGCAGGAGTTGCCTGCGGGCGGTGTCGCCGTAGTCGGCGACCGGGAGTTCCGCGCGGGCATCGAACAGCACGCCGGACGCGCCGGTCCGTGCCGCCGTGTCGATGCACTGCCGCAGCGGCTGGCGGAAGGAACTGGTGGCGACGGCAAGTTGGAGGGGCAGCATGGAGAGTAGGGCACTCGCTCCGCGAGTGCCTCCCGGATGACGGGGCATTGTCCAAGCGTCTCGCGGAGCGAGACGCCTACATCAGTCGCACATGAACTTGACCAGGTCGCGGACGCCGACCGCAGCGGCGGGAATCAACACTTCACCCGCCATGTAACCCGCAGCGGCGCCGTACAATTTGGCCTGGCCTTCAACGAGACGGAAGACCCGGTCCTTGGCCGGGGGAAACTGCGAGCGGTAGGCGCGAATGGCTTCCAGCTTGCGGTCCAGTGAATTCGAAATGTCGACCACAATTCCGCGCTCCAGCGGCGTGTCGAGCGCTCCCAGCCCAAGCGGGTAGTACAGCTGGCGGTGCACCGGATGCACGACGAGGTTGTCGAATTCGCTGTCCCACTTGGTGAGCCGCGCGTAGAACACCGCCGCGTCGGTGATCTGCATCGCCTGCCAGTGATCGGGAGAGGCGCCCGGCGTTTTGCCGTGAATCCCCAGCACGAGCCGCGGACGATGCCGCCGGAACACCTTTGCCAGCGCCACCCGCGATTCGTAGGTGTCGAACAGCCGGCGGTTCGGCAGATCGAGGGTGATCCGCACCTGCACGCCAAGGATGCGCGCCGCTTCGGCCGCCTCCGCGAGCCGCACTTCGGGACCGGCACTTCCGGGAGTCGGTTCGCCGTCCGTCAGATCGCAGATGCCGACGCGATATCCCTGCTGGACCAGCGACGCGAGAATGCCGCCCACCGCGATTTCGACATCGTCCGGATGCGCCCCCACGGCCATCACATCCAGCGGTTCGGGCAGTTCGGCAGACATGTTGTGTGAATCTCGAGAACCGGACGCCGGGACATTTGACTAGCCGGGACCGTCAGGGAGCGCACAACGCTGCGAGCGCTCCCTGACGGTCGCGGCTAGTTTGCGGAAGCAACCCGCACGCTGTCGACGAACGTACGGATCAGTTTCGCGAGTCGGTGCGGATGCGTCAAATAGGGGTGCAGTCCCGTGCTGTGCAGCGATTCAACTTGAGCGTGCGGCAAACCGGCCCGCAACTGATCCATGCCGCGTCGGATGACCGGCCCCTCGCCTTCCGTTTCGACCAGCAGCGTCGGCGCGGCGATGGAACCCAGGTGCGGCGAAAAATCGAGTCCCGCCCTCAACTGCATGCGCCGGGAGAACTGCGAGGTTGGGGACTCACCGAGTGTTCGCGCGAGGAAGTCGAACCGGCTGTCATCGAACGGCGGAAACCAGGGTCGGTGATTCTGCCGCTGCAGGTTCCACCAGCCGGGAATCCCGCCGATCGCTCCCGGCAGGCAACTCCCATAAGCCAACATTCCGCGTTCCAGCCAGGTGGGAGAGAACTTCGCGGCGGCCTGCAGCAGGACGAGCGAAGAGATCCGGTTTGGATAATTCGCCGCAAGGTCGAGCGCGACGGCGCTGCCGAATTCGACGCCGAGGACGCCATGCTGAAAATGCCCCAGGTGAGCCGCAGCCGACAGGACTGCGCCCGTCAGTTTCGGCAACTCCACGGCGCCCCGCACGGGCCAGCCCAGTTTCGGCAGATCGACGAATACGCAGCAGAAGTCATCCTTGAGCAGCCAGGCGAGGAGCGCAAACAGACGGCAATCGCCGGCGGCTGGTCCCAGGACGTAGAGCGGCGTTCCGGCACCGAATGTCACGCCGGTCACGCGTTCCGTACCGACATGGGACGGGGCGACAAAGTGACGCCATTGACGCCGAAACTCGTCGAGCACGACGTGCCATTCGAGCGGCGTGGGACACGGCTCGGCGGTGGCCGATGGTGCGACGGCAGGCGATTCGGCGGGGGACGACATCAACAATCGAGCGAAACGGGGTGAAGGAATGCCATTGCAGAGCCAATTCTAATTGACCGAGCACAGTTTGGGGACGGACCGGCGGCATTCCGCTGCGCTGTTGGGGCGTCCATCGATTTGCGTGCTGCACGGGCGCACGGCGTTGCTTGCCGCCCAGCGAACGATTCGCCCTCGCTGGCGCTGCGGGCTGGTGTGCACCCACCGGGGACTCCGTGTTAACCCGCTACAGGCGCATCCGGTCGTCTAATCCGCACAATCGGTCCGGAATCCCGATGTCCGGCGTCCACAAACGGCACGCGGCCGGGCACTGCATGTCCTAGTCTTCCCGAAAGAGTCTGCGCCCGCGGGCTCAATATTCTGATGACAACTTCCGTGGCCGGTTGTCGCCGTCGAAACACCCGTCACCGGGGAGCGCCTCGTGTTCCGCTTCAAGACCCGTCGCAAGCGAACGTACATCAATTCGCGCGTCCAGGGACGCTTTCTGTTCCGTGTGGCCGCCTACTGGCTTACTTACCACGCCGTCCTGTGGCACGGTCTGTTCGTCTATCGCTATGCCCAGGTGCGGATGACGACCACCGAGGCCACGCCGTTCACGCCGGTCAGTTCGGTGTACTGGCAGTTCTGCACCGATTATGCGCCGCTGCTGATGTGCTCCGTGCTGATCATGCCGCTGTTTATGCTCGATTTCGTGCGGTTGACGCACCGGATCGTCGGCCCGCTGGTGCGCTCATCCAACGCCCTGCAGAGCCTGATGGAGGGAAAACGGGTGCAGCACATCGAATTCCGCAAAGGAGACCTGCTCACGGAATTCCAGACGCGGCTCAACGACTTTCTCGCCTTCTACGACGAGCAGCAACATGCTCGCAGCCCGCAGCCCGCTCGCCGGGCGTCGATCCAGCCGATGTCAGAGACGCAGGCCGAAGTGCTCGAAGCGGTGCTGACGCCGACGGCGATGGTCGCGGAGCCTGCCTCGGTCTGACGGCGCAACAGCGCCGGTGCTTCCCTTCGGTCCAGCCCCGGCCACACCGCACAATTCTTCAACCGGCTCCGGTCAGCGAATGACCGGCGCGGCGCTGCTGCGAACCAGCGGGCGAGGACGTTCCGCCTGCTCGACCTGCGCTGCTTTCAGAGGCCGGATCAGTTCCGTGTCCAGCCAGGCGCGGCGCGCCAGCCAGGCCTCCCGCTCGACGGAGAGACCGGACGCGAGTTCATCCATGACCTGCAGCGCCTGCTGCGACGCGCTCAACGACTCACTGACGTCCGCCGCTGCATACCGGCTCTGATCCGCCAGCGGCAGCCGGCTCGCCCAGCGGTGCCGCAGCATCTCCAGCAGGGAATTCACGTGGTCCCAGCGGTCCTGAGCCGTGGAGACGGTGGATTCGTCACGCAGCAGCAGCTGCAGCGCCGCGGTCACGTTTCTCACGGACTGGTCGGCGCCAGCTCCGTAGTAGACCGTGTGCAGCCGATGCGCGAGTTCGGCAGCTGCATCAGGTTGCTCGCTGCGCGACAACAGGTAGGCCGCCTCGTGGTGGGCGAAAAAGCTCACCAGCGGATCGTACGGTTCCACGAAGGAAGAGACGCGCTGGATGGATGCGGCATCCGGATGTTCGAGCCGGGCCGAGTCTCCCAGCGCCAGCAGGTACGCCTTGCGTCGCTCATCCTCCGGATGCATCCGCCGCTGGAGTCCTTCGTGCGCCACCGGCACGATCACCGACCGGGGGCGGTTCTGGAGACGTTCCTTGAGCGCCTTGCGGTACGCCCAGAACTGTTCTGGATTCGCCTGGATGACCTTCTGCTGCTCGGTGACGTCGGCGAGTCGCTTGGCGGCCTCTTCGGCGTCCGTGCATGGCCCGATCCACGCGAGCATCTGCGAGCGATGCGGCCCCAGCAACGTCTGGATCTCCTCCGTTTTTGCTCCCCAGCGCGCGACTTCCGGCGCGAGGCCGAAGGCATTCCGGCCGTCGGCGGCGTCGTTGGGCCGCGCGGCGTCGGTGATTGCTGCCACGCCATCCACATCGACGGCCGCCAGCCCCAGGAGGATGGACCAGTCCCATCCTGTCTGGCTCATGATGCGGCGGACATGTGCGGACTGCGCGCGTGTCGCCAGGCTGGGATCGATCGCCGGACCATCGTCGTTGCTCGCCAACAGCAACACTTCGCCGGGCGCGGTCTCCAGGATGCGCACCTGCGGGAAGACGGTCCGCAGCGTCGCCGCGATGTCGCGCACCGGTCCCGCGCCCAGGTCCACGTACTGGAATCGCTGGCACAGGACGCCGCCGGGCTGCAGCTTGCGCGCCATCCGGGCGTAATAGTCGGTCGTGGCCGTGCTCACCGAACTGAACAGCGCCGGCTGCGTGGCGGCGACGATGATCACGTCGTACGACCTGTCGGCGGCGGCGGCCGCCAGCGCGCTGTCGACATCGAGCATGCGGACGCGCGAATCGTCGAGCACGTTCCCGCCGATCTCCCGCGCGACCATGCCGGTCGCCAGCGAGACCAGCGCCCGGTCCGGTTCGGTGCAGGTCACGGACGTCACAGGGAAGGCGAGGCACGTCTGCAGCGTCGCCGTCGAACCCAGTCCGGTCAGGAGCACGTCCCGGGGATGAGGATGGAGCACCAGCGGCATCACGGCGGGCAGCAGCTCGGCCGACGACTGCGGACAGACGGCCAGGTCGACCGACGTGATGTGCCGCGGGACGCCGTTTTCGCGGAACTGCAGCTGCGCCCCGTGATGTTTCCACACGGACCAGGTCGACCGTCCGTTGCTGCGGAGGGCCGCGAGCCGGCCGTCGTCGAGCACCATCAGGGTGTCTGGGGACACGCCGCCGCGATACGCCGAGAACGTGTTGGTGGAATACAGCAGCCGCGCGGCGCGGGCCGGATCGTAATCGGTGAACCACAGGCCTGCGGCTGCGAGGATGATGCCGACCGCGGTCGCGATCACGGCACGGCGGCCAAGATCGGCCTGCAGGCTGGCCATCCGCAGAAACAGCGCCGCGAGGCCGCAGGCGAACAGTTCCAGCCACGGCAGCACGACGTTCGGCTCCACCGCGCACGCGCGATAGAGCGCGAAGGCGATCGCCGCGGCCGCAGCGACCGTGCTCAACTCACCAGGAAAATGTCCGCGCACCATGTGCGGCCGCTCGTCGGTGGCGATCACGATCGCCAGCCCGCACGGAACCAGCGGCAGTCCGGCCAGCAGCGCGCGGGCCGGAACCAGGATCCACACCTGAGAAACCGTCGCACTGAGCCACAGATGCAGATCGACCAGCATGCCGAACACGATCGACAGCAGCGTCACGCTGACGACGGCGAGCAGCATGCCGGCGCCCAGCAGGTTCTCGGCTTCCATCGCGCGTCCACAGGCCCGGCGCGACCGCAGTGCGAGACCGATCGCCGCGCCGGCCAGGATGCCTGCGACGCTCGCATACACCACGAACGTCATGCCGGCCTGGAGCTGCGAGAGCATCTGCAGGCTGACGGCGGCGCTGACGCCGATCATCACGCCCGACAGCAGGTGGCCGACATCCGTCAGGTCCCACGGATTCCGTCGCTCTTCGCGATCGAACCGGGGCTGCGATGCATCCGGCGCCGCGCACTGTGCCCGCCAGAACTCGATGCCCGCAACACCGGCAGCGCCGGCCGCCAGCAGCCAGCCAAACTGCTCCATTCCCAGCACGAGTCCGCTCGACAGCGGAATGGCAACCATGCAGAGCGACATGCCGCTCCACAAGCAGGGGTCCGCCAGCCGCGAACGCAGGCGGGGATGACGCGGAGGTCGGGCGCACGCCAGGCACAGCAGTACGATCGTCGGTCCCACGCAGATCATGGCCGCGCAGTAGGCGACAACGACGATGACGAAGCGGCTCTCCAGCGCGGAGACGGACACCCATTGCAGCGCCGTCAACGTCCCGCGCGCGAGGTACGGCGCCGACAGGACCGCGGCGGCCAGACACCCGCAGACCACCGCATGGTAATGGCGATGCGGCGATCGCCCCTGCATGGCGCGCAGCCCGCCGATGAACGCCGTGACGGCGGCCAGCATCAGTCCGCACGAAACTTCCAGCGCGGAGCCCCATTGCGCCCAGAACGACCAGAGCGCAACGGCGAGGCAGCCTCCCGCCGCGAACCCGGCCGCCGTGCGCAGGGTCAGGGAACTGCCGAGCGAGTGACTGGGAAAAACGAACCGCGCGGCCTGTGCCGCGATCGACTCAGCCTGCATGGTTGGCTTCCTTGCCAGCAAACATTTCCCCGCAGAAGGACGGTCCGCCCCGTCCGGCGCGGGGGTTGTACCGCACGCGCGCAAACTGGATCAAGACCTTTCGTTGCGCCGCGATGCGTCGGCGAACTGTCGCCGCAGGGAAATCGACGCAAAGCCGCAAAGTCGCAGAGACGCGAAAAGAGGGCAAGGAGCGTGCGGCGGACCGTCGCGAATCTGCCCATTTGCAAAACTGGAATTCGGACTGCGGACGCGATCCCTGTTTCTTCTTGGCGCGTCTCTGCGACTTTGAGGCTTTGTGTCGAGCTTGTTTTCGGTCAACCAGCCGAACGAGTCGGAAACTATCGAAATCCGGCGGGGGCGGGTCTATAATCGTCCAGTGACTGTCGGCCCGGACCCCACCAACGGCTTAAACCGTTCAGACAAAAGACGTTGCATGCCCGTCACGGCCGCACCCTCGCCCCTCGACGACACCAGCCTGGGCGATGGGCTGGTCTCCCGGCAGTCGATTACGCTGTTCGAACCGCCGCACACACTGCTGCTGGAAAGCGGCAAGCGGCTCGGCCCCATCACGATCGCCTATGAGACCCTGGGGACGCTGTCGCCGGCGCGCGACAACGCCATCGTGATCTGCCACGCGCTGACCGGCGACGCTCACGTCGCCGGGCGCCATAAATCGGATGACCGCAAACCCGGGTGGTGGGACGGCTTCGTCGGTCCCGGCAAAGGGATCGACACTGACCGGTACTTTGTCATCTGCGCCAATATTCTGGGCGGCTGCCAGGGAACCACCGGCCCCAGCAGCATGAACCCGGCCACCGGCCGACCGTACGGCCTCGAGTTTCCCTTCATCACGGTCGCGGACATCGTGAATGTCCACAAAGCGCTCGTCGAACATCTGCAGATCGACAAGGTGCTGGCGGTGGTCGGCGGCAGCCTCGGCGGGATGCAGGTTCTTGAATGGGCCGCCCGCTACCCCGACAAGATCGGCGCCGCGATTGTTCTCGCCGCCGCATCCCGGCTGAATGCGCAGGCGATTGCCTTCGACAAGGTCGGCCGCCGAGCGATCGTCACCGACCCCTGTTTTCACAACGGCGACTACTACGGCCAGTCTGAAACGCCGCGCTTCGGACTGGCGCTGGCCCGGATGATTGCGCACATCACGTATCTGTCCGAGCAGTCGATCGAGAACAAGTTCGGCCGCCGCCTGCAGGGAAGCGCGGAACTCGCCTACGACCTGCTCAAGGAAACCGAGTTCCAGATCGAAAGCTATCTCGATCACCAGGGGAAGCGGTTTGTCGACCGGTTCGACGCCAACAGCTACCTCGTGCTGACGCGGGTGATGGACTACTTCGACCTGGAGGCCACGCACGGTCCGCTGTCCCAGTGCCTCGGCCGGTCCAACGCCAAGTTCCTGGTCGTGGCCTACCAGGACGACTGGCTGTTCCCGACGGCTCACAGCGAGCACATCGTGCGGGGCCTCATCCAGGCGGGCCGCGAGGTGACGTTCGCCGAACTGCCCGGCGGCCACGGACACGATTCGTTCCTGATCGACGCGCTGTATCCCGAGCTCAAGCGATTCGTCGAACCGTTTCTGGATTCCACGTACCGTCGCGTCTCGACGAACGCAGCTGCCATGCACCGCTAACCGACCATGTGCGCGAAACGCATCTACATGCCCGATCCGCTCGCGGCCGTCACCGACGACCTGCTGATGGCGCACATTCCCCGCGGCAGCCGGGTGATCGACCTGGGGTGCGGCGACGGCCGGCTCCTGCAGCGCATTCGCGACGACCACGACTGCAGCGTCCTTGGCGTGGAAGTGGACATGGACCAGATGGTCCACGCCATCGAGCGCGGCATCCCGGTGCTAAAGTCCGACCTCGACCACGGGCTGGAGCTGATTCCGGACGGCTCGTTCGATTTCGCGGTGCTGAGCCAGACGTTGCAGCAGGTGCATCGTCCATTGGCGCTGTTCGACGAGATCTTCCGGATCGCGCGCAGCGCGCTGGTCGTCGTGCCGAACTTCGGCCACTGGCGCGTGCGGCTGCAGGTGCTGCTGTCCGGCCGCGCCCCCGTCACCGATGCGCTCCCCTACGACTGGTTCGAGTCGCCGAACGTGCACTTCCTGACGATGCTCGACTTCCGCGACCTGGCAACGCGTGGTAACTTCCGCGTCGTCCGCGAGCTGCCGATCATCGGCGACCGCGCCGTCGACCGGGCGTGGATGGCCAACGCCCGGGCGCACAGTGCGCTGTTCCTCCTGGAACGCTCGACCAAGCTGAAGAACGGAACGCAGACAACGCAGATTGCAGAGATTGACGCACATTGACGTGAAGCAGTTTCAAAGCCGATTTCGTAGCTCATGCAGCCAGCACGAGCGTATTGATGACCGGCAGTTCGATCGGGAAGCCTGCCTGATCCACGAAGTTTGAAAACTGCCCCGAATCATCGTAGCAAACTCGCACTACGGTCGGTTGAATCAGCAATCAGGGACAGATTCGCAGCCACGCAGCAGGGAGCGTATCAGGGTTCATCTGCGGTTATCTCTTGGATCTGCGTCATCTGCGTTCCGTTAACTATCGGCCGTCCCATGCCGCTCGTGCCGTCGGCCGCCGAAGCTTCGACATTCTGGCTCGATCAGTTTTCGCGCGCTTCTCCGTACGTCATCGTTGCCGCGCTCGTCGTGCATCTCGCGCTGCTCAGCGGCCTGTGGGTCTGGTCGCGCCGCGACCTGAAGAACATTGCCTCCGCGCTGTTCGATTTCACCCGCGGACTCGGGCACCAGAGCATGCTCGACGCCACCGCGCATCTGTCCGACCAGATCGATGCGTTTCTCGCCGACGTCAACGACGTGCTCGACGATCCGCAGCGCGCCGGCGACCGCAGCGCCCTCCTGCACCGCATCAATATTCTCGACGAGAAACGGCGCTACCTGAATTCGATGCTGTTTGACACGGCCTACAACATGGCCCGCAGCATGATTGAGGCTTACCCCATCGCCGGCATCCTCGGAACTATCCTCGCCATCGGCGCGTCGATGCAGACGTCCGTGGCCGTCAGCGCCATCGTCGCCCGCTTCGGCGACGCCATCTGGTCGACCGGCGTGGGACTGCTGGCGTTCATCCTGCTGCTGTTCGTCAACAGCTTTCTCGAGCCGGGCTTTCAGCGGCTGTCCGACAACCGCCGCCACGTGCGCGAGACCGTGTCCCGCGTCAAGCGGGAACTCTCGCTGTCCGACGCCGCGCGCGGAGGCCCCGCCGCATGAGGGTCCAGCCGCGCCGCATCGCCCTGCAGATCACGCCGCTCGTCGACACGCTGCTGATCATCCTGTTCCTGCAGTACCTCGATTCCCGGCAGCAGCAGGAAGCAACCCTGGCCGCAGCGGCCAGTGCGACGCAAGACGGCGGCCGCGCCGCAGCCGCCCTCGTCGAGTCGCAGTCGCGGGAACAGTCGACACGTCTCGAGCTCGATCGTCTGCAGTCGGATCTCGCGCGGCTGACATCCGAATCGCAGGCGCAGTCGGAACGCGCCGTCCAGGCCGAAGCCGACCTCGAACGCGCTGCCGCGCAGCAGCGCGTCCTGGGCGAACTGCTGGCCGAGCTGTTCAAACTCCCGCCCGACGACGTCGCGGCGGTGCTCGATCCGGCCCGCGACCCGCCGCTGGCCGCCTCGCCGCAGGACATCGAACGGCTCAAGCAGAAGTTCGCGGAGTTCGCCGAGAATTCCCCCGGGGCGATGATCCGGCACCTCCTGACCTACGACGAAATCCGCAAACGCTGCGACCTGTGGGACCTGTTCATCGACGCCTCCGGCATCGCCACGCTCGACACCGGCGCGTCGCAGATCCGGTTCCGCGTCCAGCCGGAGACATTCTCCGACGAGCTGTTCCGCCGGTATAAATCGCTGCCGCAATCCAAGGACCTGGTCATCGTGCTGCTCAGTGTCGATCGCCGGTCCGAGCGCCAGTTTGTCCAGCCGGTCCGGGCGGCATTGCCGCAGCTCATCGACCGGATGCGCGCGGACAGCGGCGGCCGGACACGGTTTGAATATGCCGATCTCGGAGTCCGTCTGGACTGAACGGCGCGGGGCGTCAGAATGGATGTTGCCAGCTCGCATTCGGATTTCGAGCTTCGGATTCTGGATTTCCTGACCCCGGGTGATGCATGCGCAAGCGACTCATGACGGTGGCTGCGATCGGCCTGCTGATCGCCGGCGCCTGGCTGGGCAACCTCTTTCGCGGGTTCGGTCTCGGCGGGTCGGGTACCGGCGACGGGAACGGTGAGGCGCCGTCGGCCGACACGCAGATCAATGCCGGCCCAGAAAGTACCACCGTATCGCTGACTTCAAGCGCCCGCAGCGTGGCGCGCGACGCCGCGGTGAGCGACGCCGCCACGGACAGTCTGCTGACGGTCCTCGTCGTCGAGGACCACTACGAAGTGCAGTCCGGAGCCGACGAGGACGGCACGTTTGCGCCAGCCACGCTGGAGGCGCTCGTCGAGCAGGCGAAGGTCCGGCCGGGGGACGAGCATGGAGTCCGCGTGCGGCTCCGATTCCGCCGCAACGCCCAGAGCGGCGCCATCAGCGACCTGTACGCGGCACTGCAGTCCGCCGGCATCCCGCGCGAGCAGATCATCGAAGCGACGGGGTATGTGGAGTAAGCAGCGGAACGAATGAGTAATCGTAGCTCAGGCTGCCAGTCTGAGCGGATGGGCAGACAGCGGCTCAATCAGGCAAGCTGCCTGATCTACGGCCTGGACTGCCGCTTTCACTCTTCTATCCCCTCGGCATACCCGCCGTTAAGAAACGACCGCTCGACGAAGCACGCTCCCTGCGTGCTGGGAAAATAGAGGTCGTCGTCGCCGTCGCCGTTGAGGTCGCCGAGCAGCACGCGGGGCTGCATGATCGGGGGCAACTCGGGGGTGAACCCCGGCGCGAACGGCGATGCGGCGTCTGATCCGTTGACGGCGGTCGTCAGAAAGACCTGCACGCGGCCGTTCGCCGAGCCGGCAATCACGTCCATTTGCCCGTCGCCGTTCCAGTCGGTGGCGCAGACGTTGAGGCGGATTCCCAGGTCGCCGATCTCCACACCTGCGGCAAACGTCGGAGTGCCGGCCGCAACGCGATCGTCTTCCGGCAATTGACTGAAGTAGCGGACCTTCCCGAACGTGTCGCCGACGATGAGGTCGCGCCGGCCGTCCGCGTTGAAGTCGCCAGCCGCGACGACGGTCCGCGCTCCCTGCAGGGCGTTGAAGTCCTTGTCCGGATCGCCGCCGATCGGTCCCACTTTGATCGGCGTCCCGTCGCGCAGCGGCAGCCGCAGGCCCGCGAGATCGAAGTCCGGCGCATCCGCGGTTCCGCGATTGCGATGCAGCCAGACGTGCCCGAACCAGTCCCCGAACAGCACGTCGCACGTCCCGTCGCCGTCGAAGTCATCGAGCAGCGTCGAATGTTCTTCGTCGCCGCGGCCGGACTTATGCTCGATGGTCGCGCCGGATTGCAGCACGTCGACCGACTCGGACCATTTCCACGGATTGGGCGCATCGTCGGCGAGCCGCACGCGGAAGCCCTGCACCAGATCGATCCGTCCGTCGCCGTTCCAGTCCAGGAGTTGATCGGCGTGAACCGGTGCGGGTCCCCATTTCGGCAGTATGGAAATCGGCGCTCCGTTGAAGTCCGGCTGCTGCGGCGTGCCGTCGTTCATCAGCAGGTACAGGTTAGGCCGCACGGCGATGGCGAGGTCCAGATCGCCGTCGGCGTCGAGATCGGCCAGTCGCGGGGCGCCGAGCGTGATCGACCACAATTGTTCCGTGGCGAGGTTTCCCCCGCGCAGTTCCGGTGCCGATCGCGTGCCGATGTTCTCGAACAGCCGGATGCCGGCCTTCATGCCCGGCTCACGCATCGGCGTGTGCCCGCTGAGGAGGTCGAGGTCGCCGTCGGCGTCGATGTCGGCCACGGTGGGCGATGCGCTCCAGTGCCCGACATTAAGCACCGCACCGTCTGCCTGCAGCGGACCGCGCGCGACCAGTTGCGGTTCCCGTCCCTGATCGTGCGTCACTGTCTCGTACAGAAAGACGCAACCGGTGATGTATCCCCCGGCCAGCAGGTCGCGGTCGCCGTCGGCGTCCCAGTCGACGAATTCGAGCACCGGATAATAATCGAGTTTGAAGATCGCCGGCTCGCCGCGGAGCAGGGGAGTGACGGGGAGTTCCAGCGGCTCGCCGTTGAGCAGAACAAGCCCGCGGTAGTTCAGTGTGCGAAGGTCGTTGGCGCCGGTGTTGGCATACCAGACGATGCGGTTGCGTTCGGTTCCGACGAGCAGGTCGCGATCGCCGTCGTTGTCCCAGTCGCAGACTTTGGGTACGGCCGCAATGCCGACGTCCAACGGCGCGCCGTCGGCGTCGAGGAGCAGCCGGCAATACTCGAATCGCGGCGACCGCGCCGTCCCCAGATTCGGCCACCGGACGAGATGCCCGAAGTCGTCGCCGACAACCAGGTCGGGCAGTCCGTCGCCGTCCCAGTCGTCAATGTCGAGGTGCAGATGATCGGACTGCACCGTCTGCGTGGCGACAGGAGCGCAGCGCGACTGACCGTCGCCGATCCAGCCCTGAGGCGGCAGCTGCTGCGGCCCGGCCCCGGCCGGCTGCGTTTCGACCTCGACGCGATACCACGCCGGCGAATTGCCAAACTGCGTATGGGTCCACACGAGCCGCCCGCGGCGGCCTTCGCCCATCGCGTTCAGATAATAGCCCCCCCGCAGTCGTGGCTCCGCTGCCAGCCGCCCCTGCGTGCGGCTCGCCGAGTCGTTGAACTCCGGAAATTCATAGGGGATGGCGGCGTCGTACCAGCGCAGCGGCAGGTCGGAATCCTCACCGAATGCTGATCCGTCCTCATTAATCCGGACGATCCGCAGTGAGGCGACATTCATCGCCGCATCATCGACGGAGCTGAGTTCGATCTCCGCGGGCCGCTCATCGCGTTCGCGCGAACCGATCTCGACCGGATCGACGCGCACCGTCCACGTCAGCAGCCGTGGGGCAGGCGCGTCCTGCGAGGCGGCCGGAGCTGCCGACGCCACGATCACAGCCAACGCGCACACAATCGATGTCAGTTTCATGCGCGTGAGTATGCTCACCCCCCATGCGCAGTGCCAGCGATCATGCATCCGCCCCATGAACCCGGATGCGCGCCTTCAGTCCCCCACCCGACATCGGGGACGTCCTGATGACCGCCAGACTGCAGCAAATTCTCTCCCCTGACTCTGCGGAGATTCACGTTACAATGCCACGACTTAAGTGGCCGATCCGGAATCCGAGGGGGCACCCGATCCGCGGATTGACTTTCCAGGTTGACGGGCCGTCCAGGGGAGCATCTTCGCGCAATGCCGATGTCGAAGTTCGATCGCTGGCTGGCAGCCGGGGGAGCAGTGCTGGCACTGCTGATCGTCGCCACGGCCGCCAGTTTTCGGAATACGCGGCTGCTGAACATCGACGCCGGCTGGGTGTCGCATAC
>JAEUIG010000382.1 GCA_016795125.1 Planctomycetaceae bacterium
AGCGCATCGGGCGCAGCCGCATGCTCACCGTTCAGATCGGCCGTCACCGCCGGCTGGTTGGCCTCAGCAGTCGCAGCCGCCTGCTCCACGCGCTTCCGGCTCGCTTCAAACTGGACGCGCAGCCGCTGCCACTCCAGCCATTCCGCGCGATGAGCGGCGGCCTCGGGCGTCAGTTCCCAGTCGAGGGGAGCGTCCATTTCGCGCTGCGGGGGCCGGACAACGACGCCGTCATCCTTGAGCGCCTGCCGGCTCATCAGGTACTGGCGCAGCGGGCTGACCAGGTCCTTCCCTTCCGGGAGGATGCCCACGAGCGTGACCTGCTGGGTGAGCTGTCCGCCATCCCAGTCGAAGCTCATCATGCCGTAGATTTCGACGGCCGGTGTGATGGCCTCGATCCTGTCTCCCGCGATGGCCTCGATCTCGCGGATCAGCGTCTCCGGGTCCTGGAACCCGTCGCTGCCGGTCGATTCGACCATCAGGTCCGCCAGGATGCCGTGCAGGCGGTCCCGCATCTGACCGCTGAAACCCGACATGACGCTGTTGACGACAATCATCGTCGCAACCCCGAGCATCACGCTGATGATGCTGGCCAGCGCGATGAACCGCGTGCGCAGGTAGCGGTTGGAAAGCAGCAGTTTGTACATGGTGGTCGGTGATCGGTTGTCGGTTTTCGGTGAGTTCGTCCGGCAAGATCAGGCGCGGACGCTCGTCCAGCAGCCGCCTCCGATGGATCCGCGTCAATTCGGATTTCGGATTCCGAAATTCGGTTTTCCCCTGAAGGGGCGGGGAGTCTACGCAGAACGCCAAAATGCGTCGAGACCGATGTTGGCGCGGCGTGGTCACCGGGTTCTGAGACAGAAGACGCCGCAACGCCGCGGTCAATTGTTTACGGTCAATGGTCCATTTTGCCGGGCCTGACGCCTCCCTGAACAATCGACGATGGACCATTGACGGTGGACCGTTGCCATCTTGCGGCCGGCAACGGTTTCCGTGATATTGGAGCTTCTTGATGCATCCTCGCGCCCCCTGAGCTCACTCTGTCTGTGGCCACTGGTTTTCCAATCGGTCCTGCCTCCCGAGTTTCGCGGCGGTCGCTGCTGACGGCCGGCGGACTTGGGGGCGTCTCGCTCTGGTCGGGGCCGTTTGGCGCATCCCAGCTCCTGGCGGATTCCGCGACGCACAGTCCGACCGCCAAGTCGATCGTCTTCCTCGCGCTCTATGGCGGCCCGCCGCACCAGGAGACCTGGGACATCCGGCACGACGCACCGCTGGAGAACCGCGGCGAGTTCGATTCCATCGCCACGTCCGTCCCGGATTTTCGCGTCTGCGAGCATCTGCCGAAGTTGGCGCGGCTCGCTCACCAGTACTCAGTCATCCGATCGGTCACGCACGAGGACAACGCCCATGAGGCGGCCTTCTACGCCCTCATGACCGGCCGCCCGCACCCGCAGCCGAACACCAACGCCAAGCCGACCCCGAACGACGCCCCCAACTACGGCGCCGCCGTCGACATGCTCCGGCCGGTGACCTCGGCCGTCCCCGGGTATGTCATCGCCGGCGGCAGGCCGGCGAAGGGCATCGGCTGCACCGCCGGGTTTCTCGGCGCGATCCGCGAGCCGTTTGTCCTCAAGCTTGACGCCAGCGACGACGACTTCGGCGTCCCCGAACTGACGCTGCCAGACGACGTCCTGGCGCCGCGGCTCGTGCAGCGGCGCGATCTGCTGGCCCAGATCGACGCCGTGCCGCGACCGGCCACATCCGGATTCTCTTCGTTGCGGAGCCGTGCGTTCGACATGCTCGGCACGTCACGGCTGCAGGCGGCATTCAACATGAGCGAGGAATCGCCGCAGTCTCGCGCGGCATACGGGCGCGACCCGTTCTGCCAGAACGTGCTGCTGGCGCGACGGCTGGTCGAGGCGGGCGTGCCGATCGTGCAGATCAACTGGCGCAACCGCGGCGACGGCGCCTTCGACACGCACTACAACAACTTCAACAACTGCAAAGGGAACCTGCTGCCGAAGTTCGACGCCTGCCTGTCGCAACTGCTCATCGACCTGGAAGAGCGCGGCCTGCTGGAACAGACGCTGGTCGTGGCCGCCGGTGAGTTCGGTCGCACGCCGACCATCAATGCGGATGCCGGACGCGACCACTGGGCCGGCTGCAACTCGATCATGCTGGCCGGCGGCGGCATCAAGCGCGGTTTCTGTTACGGCTCGTCCGATCGCCGGGGCGCGTATCCCGCGACGAACCCCGTCGGACCATGGGACATTCTCGCCACGCTGCTCCACTGCTACGGCGTCGATCCGGACACCGAAATCTACGACACGCAGAACCGCCCGCACCGGCTCTGCCAGGGACGCCCGATCGACGCGGTGCTTGCCACGTCACGTTTCGGCGATTCGCTCCGGGAGGGCGAGGCTCCCGCCGAGCCGCTGCCGACGAGAGACTCGCCACCTGAATCGACTCCAATTCGGCTGACCACTAACGACGACAGCATTCTTGCTGCGACAACTGTTTCACGTGAAACACTGACGAAGATCAACGCGGTCGACGCCGGCGCCCTGGTCTTCGTCCCCGCCGGAGAATACACGCGCGGCAGCGATGAGATCGCCGTTGAACGCCCGACGCATCGCGTGCGCGTGCGCCCGTTCTGGATGGCGCGCACCCCCGTCACGAATGCAATGTACCGCGAGTTCTGCAAAGCGACCGGACATCGCGCCACCGATTACTCCAACTCGCATCTCCTCAGTCCGAAGCTGACCGACGCCGACGATCAACCGGTCATCGGCGTCGACCACGCGGACGCGGCCGCGTACGCGAAATGGGCCGGCGGACGGCTGCCGACCGAAGCCGAGTGGGAGTTCGCCGCCCGCGGGACCGACGGCCGACGCTACCCGTGGGGCGATGCCGACCCGCTTCCGGAACAAGCGGTGTTTGCACAGACGGTCGGCAAAGGGGGCAAGACGGCGCCGGTTGGGACGACCCCCGGCGACGCGAGTCCCTTCGGCATCCTCGACATGGCGGGCAACGTCCTCGAATGGTGCGCCGACTGGTACGCTCCGTATCCGACCGACGCGACCGAGCCGCTCGACAATCCGGCCGGTCCCCCGTCCGGCCTGCAGCGCGTGCAGCGCGGCGGCTGCTGGGCCTACGAAGCCCCCGCACTGCGCGCCGCATCGCGCACGCTCGCGCCGCCGAACCAGCGGCTGAACATGGTCGGATTCCGAATCGTCGTCGATGCAACGCCCGACGAGCTGACGTGAGCTTCAAGGTGAACGGGGCTCTCCGAGAGCCGCATCCGCTCCCGGAGAGAGCGGACGGCATCGGCGCATCAGCGCGAGTCCCATGGCGAGGATGCCGAGGCAGTCGATCAGCACGTCGGTCGCGGTCCCCATCCGGTCGGGCACGAACGACTGGTGCCACTCGTCGCTGATCGCGAACAGGGCGCAACAGAGCATCGCAGCGGCAATCGATCGCCGAGTGACTGTTCCGGTCTTCCAGCGGATCACGCGCACAACGAACCAGGTCAGGATCGCGAACTCGGCGACGTGCCAGCCCTTCACAACAGCGAACCAGGCCACGCCCCATAAGGTCTGGAACTTCTCGTACACGCTGGCGTCGGTGAAGACGTACCGGTGCAGGAACTCGAAGAATTCCTGCGGTCGCACGACCGTGCATGATGTCCCAAAGATCAGCGCGACCCACGCTGCCAGGACGGGCAGCGGTGTGCGAGGGCGCTCGATCATCGAAATCCCGCTGGTTTTCAACAGAGTCCTGCGTCTCCGCTCGCGGAGCGAGCGGACTACATTGGGGCTTTGTCGATTGCCTGGCGGCGGCGGTAGATGTGGCAGCCGGGGCTGTTCATCTCGAAGACACGGCAGGTTGACGGGCGCCAGTCGTAGAACCGGCAGGACGTCGTCGCCGGATTGTACCAGACGCAGGCACCGTCACGCGGCCGAGCTCCGCGCGCGGACTGTTCGAGGTACTGGTCCAGCAATCCGCGTGCTTCGTCAGGCAGGCGCGCCAGCCGATCAGCGTCGTCGGCAAATGATGGATCTGCGGCAAACTCGGGATTCGTGCGCAGCGCGACATAGTCCGGCGGCGCTCCCTGTTCGAGGCAGCACGCGCCGCAGCCCGCGCATGATTCCACGACGGGCAGGGATGGGGACGCGCTCAATTGGCGGGTTCTCAGGACGGATGACTGGGGCTGCAACGACGATGCAGCGCGACTGACAATGGTTACGGTTCTGTCTTGAGCAGTCCCTGCATCGTGAGCAGTCGAATCACGGCCAAATCGACCATCGCTTCGCCGGCACCGACTTCGGTTCGGGCCGTAATTCCGACCGCTCCGTAGCCCCCTTCGACGGCGGCGCGGATCGTGGGAAAGTAGCCGTGATAGCCGTTGCAGTAGCCGGCGAAATACGAGGCTTTCGCCGGAGCGCGGTCGCGGAAGTTCAGGCCGAATTCCACGAATGGCTCACCCGGCATGCCCATGATGGCAATCTCGCGATTGATGAGCGCCGTCGTGACGACGCAGTCCATCGGCGTCGCGAGATAGATACGGTAGCGCTCGAGGTAATGGTCGCTGACGCCCTGCCGGCGAAGCTGCTCCAGCAGCTGCTCCGAGTCGTAACGCGGCTTGAAGTGGCGTGTTTCGAATGCGATCTGAATCTGCGGCGTGGCAGGCGCAACGGTCTCAATGGTTTTGGCGACGCGGAGAGCTTCGTCGCCGAGCTGCCGGCCGGTTTCGCGCATCAGTGTTTCGGCCCCCTCTTCGAGCTTCATCTTGTCGTAGTAGGGATTGATGTCACCGGGCGCGCCTTGCAGGAACAGGCAGACGCAGTCCGGACCAAACGACGTCTCTACGACTTCGGCCATTGCTCCGGGAAAATCGGCGGAATACTCCAGGTTGTCGGGACCGAACACCACCGGGTGGCACGCGTAGTTGACGACCACGGCCAGGGGGTGGCCGTCGGCGTTGTCAAGACGGATCACGCCGACGCGCGGATCGAGTGGATGCGTCGGCGTTCTGGTTGCATTGCGCCACAGCATCTTGACGCTGCCGTCGGCCTGAAGGTAGCGGCGGTTGTGCCCGATGAAGACCGACCCTTCGCCGGTGCCGATGCGCGCGGGCTGGAGACCGGCGGCGGCCGATTCGATCGCCGCAGCGATCCGGTCCAGCGCGGCGGTTTCCCAGGCGGGACGCTGTCCCGGCTCATAGGTTTCATCAATCGCCGGGCCGGAGTGCGTATGCGAGGCGGAGAAACAGACATGGGTGACCTCGGCCGATGACCGCACGCGGTCACGGACGAGATTCATCGACTCGCCGCCAAACGGCCGGCCCAGATCGAGCGTGACCCACGCCAGCCGCGTCGCGCCGTCGTCCAGCAGCAGGACCTTGGCATACAGCGGATCGCGCGTGCCGGTTGCCGGTCCACTGCGGTCCGAATATCCCCACAATGCGACCAGGTCGGCCGGCGTGATGTCTGCTTTCGTCGCCGCGGCCCGGAATTCCGCCGCAGGCAACGAGCACGAGAGCAACGCCAACAACAGGAGTGCGCCGCACATCCGCGAGTATTGAGGCATCCAATCTGCTCCAGTAAGTTCCCAGGGAGGACGTCAGCGGATCATAGCATCGTGCATGCCTGCACTTCCCGGTATTCTCTGCGACACGGTTTGTAGAGGTGTCGTTTCTCGTTCACGGTCTCACAGTCGTTCAGCAAGGGGATTGTCTTAGGCCCGGCGTTTACGCCGGGTTGACCGCGCTGTACTCAAGTGATTTGAGCCTCGTTCACGAGGCTTCGCGCTGCCATGGCTTAAGCCAACGCACCGAGAAGCCCGGTGAACCGGGCTCAAGCGAGTCAGTCTCGCGGCCAGCGACCCGGCGTAAACGCCGGGCCTACGACAGATCGCTGAACATTCGCATCACCAGGAATTGGCGACCACACCCGATTCGTACCGTCATTCATGAAATGCCCCATGCGCGCGTTCCGAGGTTCCCTGATTGTGTGGCGGTTTGCCTGTACGGCCGTGGCCGTGAGCGCCTTCGCAATCGTCGGCAGAGCCGATGATGCTCTCGTCACCATGACGGCCGGCGCTGCCAGGGTGGTGATCACTCCCCCCGTCGCAAGCCTGCCCGCGCTCACGACGGTGATGGGCACCAAGGCAACCACGATCGATCACGACATCTACGCCCGTGCGTTGGTCCTGAACGACGGGACGAGCCGGCTGGTCATCGTTACGTATGACCTCAACTGCCTCGATGTCGCCACGCCGATCCTGCGGGTGCGTTGCCGCGATGAACTGCAGATTCCGCCGTCGCACCTGATCCTGATGGCGACGCACAATCATGCGGCCCCGATCCAGATCTGCCCCGAGAACTTTGAGTACGGCCGTGAACTCGCGGACACGCTGTTCGATCTGATCACAACGGCGATCGCGAACGAGCGCGGCCCGGTGCGTGTTTTGCTCGGGCACGGGTCCAATGATCACATCCGCGCGGTCGGCAATGCCCCGGCGGACTACGACGTGCATCTGCTGAAAGTCGCCGCCGGCGACGACGTCGTCGCGGTGCTGTTCAATCATCCGACGCACCCGCTGCAATCGTCCCGCACGCACATCGACACCGGGCACCCCGGCTACGCGGTCGAATTCGTCGAAGCGGCGTTTCCGGGCGCGGTCGCGCTGTATGCCGATGCGTGCGGCGGCAACCAGTTCCCCGATCGGGGGACCATCATGTACAGCTCGGCCGACGACGTGAAGACCATGGGCCGACAACTGGGCGAATCGGCGGTGGCGATCGCACAGGGGAACACGCAGGACGTCACGGGACAAATCGCGTCGACCTTGGAGGTCCTCTCGCTCCCGCTGGCAGAGCCGATGCCCTACGAGCAGGCACAAGCGCTGGCCCGGGAACAGAAAGTGCCGCTCGACATCGGCTTTGTGCCCTATCCGCATCCGGACCGCGGCACCAACTGGATCCGTGCGCTGCTTCAGCATTACGAACACGGCATTCCATTTCCCACGCGGACGACCGACCGTGTCTGCACCGACGATGAGTTCCTCGTTGAACAGCTGGACGACAACCGCACCTATCCGTGCCGGTTCGAAGAAGTGATCGTGGCGACCATCGGCCCGCTGTGCTTCGTGGCCATGCAGGGCGAAGTGTGCGCGCCGATCGGAATGCGCATCAAGGATGCCTTCCGCCGCCAGATGCCGCTGTTCCTGGGAAGCTACACGGGAGAGCACAATCTCTACATTCCGACGCGCGAACTCGTGCGCCTCGACGCGTACCAGGCACAGGTGATCAAAACCCAGTACGCATGCCCGGTCGGCTGGGCGCCGGAAGTGGAGGACGAGATGGTCGCCGGAGTGTGCCGAGTCGTGACCAAAATGACCGGCAAAGAACCGGAAAAGGTCGTTCGGTGACGAGGTCGCAGACGACTTCCCCTCGTGCGTCGCTCAGGACGGCTAGATGCCGTGCTCGATTGGATGCTGCGGCAGATGAAGTTCGTTGTTCCTCTGGCTGGCGTCGGGGATGTCGGCATCCCATCCCCATTCTGAGCGCCTTCCTGCCTCCGGGCCTGATGCTTCGCTGCCACCCGGGATGCAGCCGTGCAAGCGGATCAGTACCTCGTCGGTGCTGAGTCGCTGCTGTTCGCAGGCATATGCCAGCGACTTGCCGGCGCAGGAGCAGTCAACTCCCAGCGACTCAAGTACGGACTGTGTTTCCGGATGCTCGATGACCCAGTCCACTACCGACGATTCGCGTGTGCAATTTGTCGTCATGGAATCCGGGTCCCTGAAACAGTGGTCCGGACTTCGAGCCGATCGCGAATGCGATCCGTCCCTCAATCCCGGCGGAATGAAGCTCGCATCATGTCCCCGTGGTGGCGGTAATTTCCTGACGCGGTCCGAAGAACTCAAAGCGGATCCGGTCGTCGTCGACTCCCAGTCCCCGCAGCCCGGCGTACACA
>JAEUIG010000393.1 GCA_016795125.1 Planctomycetaceae bacterium
GCTTCATTTCGGTCGTGCAGGCCACGGACTGCGGGTCGACATCGAATGAGACGACCGTGGCTCCCAGCCGCTGCGCCGCGAGGCTGAACAGCCCGCTGCCGCTCCCTGCATCGAGAAACCGGACGCCTTTGAGCGAATCTCGCCCCAGCCGCAACGAGAGCGATTCGACAGCGGCTTCGATTCGCCGTTCATCAACCACGCTGAGAAACCGGCGCCAGTTGCGCCCGAAGGCAAACGCGCCGGGGGCAGAATCGGCGGCGATGGACGATGGGGAGGGCATTGGCTGGCTTGTCACGTCGAATACGCACTTGCAGAAGTATTCACCGCAGAGTTCGCAGAGGACGCGGAGAAGATGTGTTTTTCCTTTTCTCTGCGAACTTTGCGATCTCTGCGGTGAATTTTCTTGTTTAAATCAGTGTAGCCATTTGCGTATTGCCCGGAGGGGCTGCAGGAGTGCGGCGCCGTAACGGTAGTCTCGCGACATGAGTGCGCGGTCGCGGTCGGCGCAGAGTTTGCGAACGGCTTCCAGTCGTGCGGAGCGAACTGCCGGCCGGTGCTCGGCGCCGAGCAGGTCTTCGACGAGATCGTAGAACTCGAAAATCCATTGCCAGCGGACGGCTTCGGGTTTCGACGACCACATGCTGCCGGCGTGGTGCCTCCAGACTCCCATGCTGTCCGGCAGATAGCCGATGGTTCCGCGCTGCGCATGCAGCACATGCAGCGGCCAGTCCTGGTGGACGACCCGCTGCAAGTCGTCGGGAACCTCGGGGACGACGCCGCGGCGGTACACGGTGGAGACGTTGCCAATGAAGTTGCGCCGCAGGATGTCGGCGAGCGTTGTTTCGACCGGGAAGTTGTCTTCCTGCGGTTCGAGGAAGGGGGGCTGGCCGGCTTCGTTGGTCACCTGGATGCGGTGAAAGCACATCGTCCATCCGGGATGGGCGTCGAGGGCGGCGACCTGCTTGTGCAGCTTGAGTGGGTCGGTCCAGTAGTCGTCCCCTTCGAGCATGGCGATGTAATCGCCGCGGCATTCGCGCCAGGCGGAGCGGAGGTTTTCGGAAAGGCCGAGGTTGAGTTGCCTGACGAGGAGCCGGATGCGGTCCGGGTTGCGGTCTGCAAACTGCTGGAGGATCGCCCGCGTGTGGTCGGTGGAGCAATCTTCGCCGATGACGAGTTCCAGTCCGCCGTGGCCCTGCTGGGCCAGGACGCTCTCGACCGCCTGCGCGATGTACGGCGCGTGGTTGTACGTCACCAGCAGCACGCTGACTCGCGGAGGCGGGTGGGACGCTGGAGGTGAGTGGCCGGAGGACATGGAGCGCGAATGGCGGACGGTACGTGCAGTTTCAGGGGAGCGCGGGGCGATCAGACAGGAATGCTTCGCTTGACGACAGTCGCGGCGGCGACGAATCTGACACGCTTATGATATCCGACATTGTCCGCTGGCTCGAACCGTATCCCGTCCTCTATCGCCCGGCCCGCTCGGTGTACCGTGCGGTCAGCGGGGTCGCAAACGGGGTGCGCGAGGCGCGGAGCCGTCGCCGGGAACGCACGATCGCCCGTGAGTTTCACCGGGTGTACTACGACGCCCATCTCACGCGAAGCGACGTGAAGTATCAATGGCTGGGAGTGCCGATCCAGAAGCTGCCGATGGACCTGTGCGTCCTGCAGGAGATCCTGTGGGAAACGCGGCCGGAACAGATCATCGAGTGCGGTGTGAATTTCGGCGGTTCGACATGGTTCCTGGCGACCGTCTGCGATGCGATGAACCACGGGCAGATCCTGGCGGTGGACATTTCGCTGGCGTCGGTGTGGCCGCAGGTGCCGCAGCATCCGCGGGTGGAGATGGTCGAGATGAGCTCGACGTCGCCGGAGTTCGTGACGCTGGCCCGGGAGCGGGCTGCCGGCAAGCGAACGATGGTGATCCTCGATTCCGACCACACGTGCGATCACGTATTGAAGGAACTGCGGCTGCATGCCTCGCTGGTGTCGCCCGGTTGTTACCTGATCTGCGAAGACTCGAACATGAACGGCCACCCGGTGCTGGAATCGTTCGGGCCGGGACCGTACGAGGCGCTGGAACAATACCTGCCGGAAGTCCCCGGAATGTGGACGGTCGACCCCCGCCGCGAACGCCTGCTGGTGACGTTCAATCCGAACGGGTACCTGCTTCGGAACCCGTTGTAGTGGCCCCAAAAAAGTTTGACACAGAGGCACCAAGACGCGGAGACGCACAGAGGACGTGAGAAGAGGATCAGGGATGCGCTGGCGTGTCACACTCAATTCTTCTTCGTGCGTCTTTGTGACTTCGTGTCTTTGTGTCGAAACTGGTTGGGGCGACGCGTCAATCGGGTGGAGTTGCGCCGGATGTACGTTGACTTGAAACGTTCCGGTAGATGTAGAGCGTTGCGGGCAGCATGACGATTGATGTGCCGCAGAGGTGGGCGAGCGCCGCTCCGCCTGGTCCCTGGGTCTTGCCGAAGTACCACACGCAACTGCCGGTGACTGCGGCATTGAACAGGCCGATCCAGAGGAAGGGATCGATCTTGTGCGCGCGGACGTAGGTCGCGAGGCCGGAGATCAGGAGGCTGACTCCCATGCCCGCCTCGAAAAGTGCGACGTCGCGCGGGTCGAGGACGCGCGCCGCCAGCGACGGCTGCCAGGCGCGCAGGACGAGCACCAGTCCCACAAAGGCGACGGAGCCGGCGACGTAGACGGCCAGGCAACTGGCGAGCATCCGGTGAAACAGCCGGCGGGCTTCCTCCTGCTGCGAGCGTGCGATCAAGGCGCCGATTCGCGGCACGCGCGTCTGGATCCAGACCAGCGCCACCATCTGGATCGTGGAAACGGCCGTCAGCGTCATGCCCATCCGGCCGCCGATTTCGAGTCCATGATACTTGGCGACCAGCGGCGTGTAGGCCGACCAGAGGAAGTACGACGCCACCGACGTGACGCCGATGCGCCACTGCAGCGGCAACAGTTCCGCGCCCCACGAGAACGCCGCCGGTCCTGCGCCGATGGCGGCCAGCATGGAGCGGACAAACGGGCGGAACGTGACGGCAACGAGGTAGATCTCGGCCGCGAAGCGCACTGCGACCGAGGCGGCGACGGCCCAGAGTTCGCCCCCGGCGAGCATCACGCTCCAGACGACGAAGTTGCCGACGATCGCCTGGATCAGCCGCAGGGCGTTGACCTGGACGATGAAGTTGCAGCCCTCGAGGATGACGATCCACGGACTCAGGCACAGGCTTCCCGCCGTGAGGAGGACCGCCACCACCCATGGGCCGTGCCACTCGATGGCTGCGTACTTGGGGTCCTGGAAATACCACCAGCCGACGATCATCGCCGCCAGCGTAAAGCCGGCGGCGCACCACGCGTACCAGCGGCGCGTGCGAATGAGCAGTTCACCGAGTCGCTGACGGGCGACAGCGCCGGCCACGTCCTGGTTCTGGGCGGCGCTCCACTCATGGCTGGCGACGTAGACCAGCACGGCGGTGAGGCCCAGGTCGAAGAACGACTGGATGGCGAGCAGGTTCAGGAAGATGTAGTAGACGCCCTGCAGTTCGAGGCTGAAACTGCGGGCGATGATCCACAGCGAGAGGACGCCGGCCAGTCCCTGCCAGGTTCGGCCGGCGACGGCATAGAGGATGGCCCGGTCCAGCGGCAACGCGCGCCAGCCGCGCGCGGGGGGGCGAACGGCTTCTGACGGTTCGCCGGCGGCGGCTGGCAACGGCGGTTGAACCAAGGATGGCAACTCGGGGAGAGCGACAGGGGCGTGCTTCACGCAGGGCTATCTTAGGCTGCTGCCGGAAGACGTGGCCATATCAAGCTCGTCGATCTGAATCAGCTCGGCAGCAGGGGCGGCGTCGCCGCTGCTGACAGGCAGCACCAGTCGCAGACGGGCGATTGATTGTCGCCATGCCCAACCGGGAGAACAGCCGACCGGCAGCAGAAACGTGTGATCGCCGGACTGCATGGTCCATGTGAGCTGGCTGGCGGCGTCCCAGTCTTCGCCGGGGGAGGCGAACGCCAACTGGCCTTCGGATTTCGTGCTCGCTGGATTGGAGGAGTCGGCAGGCCAGCGGATGACCAGGTAGTCGTATTGCGACGGATCGACGTCGATGTCGCATTGCCAAGTCGCCGCATCTGCTGCGGGACCGGACGCGGGAGTGCTGTCGAGTCGGGAAAAGGCGAGTCTCTCCGATCGGCGCACGGTCAGGTTCGGCAGCCGCTCAGCACCCCAGCGCGCCGCCAGCCGTTCCAGCGGGAGTGGGTAGGTCCACTCCTCCGGGAAGCGGTCGTAGCCCGTCCAGCCTTTACGGCGAGGCTCGAGAAACCCCGGGTGGTCGGACGGCTGGTAGTGCGCGAACAGGTACTGGCTCAGGATGTAGTACCGCAGCGAAAACGGAATGTCATCGATCGGAAAGGGTCGGAAGGTCACCAGCTTCGGCGGGTCGCGCTGCAGGTCGCGAATCGCGCGGCGCTGTTCGGCGGGCGAACAGATGGTGTAGGCCATGGCGTGCCGGGTGGGATTGCGCCGCTCGCAGAGATAGTTGGCGAGCGCATCTTCGACGGCCCAGAACGACTCGTCGGGACCGACCACGTTGCGGACCAGCGCGGCGTCGGGGTCGAACGCGGACTGGTGGGGATGACCCGTTGTTGCCATCAGCGACTTGTCGGCCAGAGGCACCCGCAGGAGTTCCACGGGGGACAGCGACCGGAGCTGGCGCGCCAGCGTGAGCGGATCAGACAACACCGTCGGCAGTCTCACGACCAGCACGGCCGAAACGGCGAGCGCGACGAGGGTGCGATCGTTCCACATCGCACGACCGGTCCAGCGGCGGATTGCCGAGAGACCTTCGAACGCGCCGATCACCAGCATGATCTGGAAGGGGAGGTCGCCGGCCTCGTAGTTCACAGCGCCGCCGCGTCCGGTGCCGCGCAGGAGCACCAGCAGGAAGTCGATGAGCAATGCCAGTCCGCCGGCACGCTGGAACAGCGACAACCGCGTCCAGCGGACCACTCCGACGACGCTCCACAACGCGAGCGCGAGGAAGCAGGGGGCCATGTGGCGGATCGCTTCGGACGTCAGGGGCTGTCCATAGTGGGCGCTCATGCGGCGGGCGCTGTCGATGAACAGCGTCCAGTAATCGGCGGCCGACTGCGGACTCTGCCAGACGGCGAGGACGATGGTTGGGGCGGCGATCAGCACCCCTTCCGTCAGCAGTGAGTTCGTGACGCGCCGCTTCCAGAATCGCAGCCCGTCGGCGACCTGTGGATCGCTGATGGCAATCGCCGGGGCGACAGCGGCGATGACGGGGATGAAGCCGTCGTAGCCGACAATCGCGGCCAGAATACCCAGCAGTCCGGTGAGAACGGCGCGCTGCCACCCGCGGTGCCGGAGGATTTCGAGAGCCAGTCCGGCGAGCCAGAGATGGGTGGCGTGCCGCGAACCGAGGTCGATCGTGGACACGGTATGCATCACGTACAGCAGGAACAGCAGTCCTGCCAAAAGGCTCCACGCACCGGAGCGGGTCCAGGCGTAGACGAGGAACGCAGCGCCGCCGACGTGCAGATACATCACGAGGTGTTGCGTCGCATGAAAGCCTTCGAGCGTGGGGGGCAGGAACCACTGCCCGATCGCCGCCACAGCGAGGTGGAACGTGCGGAGCGGGAAAACTTCGGAGTACAGCAACCGGTCATGCTGCAGTTCGAACAGAGCCGACATGATCTGGCCGTCGTGAAAGCGGTCGGGTCGGTCGGCGGAGCTGATGTCCGGACAGCAGGCGAACAACAATGCGAAGGCCAGCAGGGCGCCGATCCGCAGTCCGGGCTTCCATCGCGGCCGGCGGGTCAGCAGCAGCAGGACGATGGCGAGCAGACACAGTCCGGTCCAGAGATTGCGGCCCAGAGCCAGGAGAACGAACACGACCGGCAGCACACTCCACCAGTTGTCGCGCCAACTGCCTGACTGCGTTTCGCGGCCGGGGTGCCAGTCATGTTGGACCATCGTCCGCTGGACGAGCGCCGCCAGGGCGAGGCCCAATCCCAGTTGTGTCAGCAGTTGGTGGATGCCGACCTGGCCGAAGTCGCAGGCGGTGGAAATGAACGGGCCGGAGAACGGCGCGAGGAGCAGCAATCCAAGCCACACGACGTTGGTTCGGTCGCTCGGGGCGTTTGGCGGATGGAAACTGTTCCGTCTGGCTCCGAGGACTGCCGACGCTGCGAACGCAGAAATGAGCAGGCAATCGGTCGCGGTGCAACTCAGGACCAGCCACAGCAGCGTCGCAATCAGGATTGTTCCCGGGCGATGCGCGAGGAAATCGGCCGCGAGGCCCGCCAGCCGGTCGTACATGCTGCGGAATTCCGTCCACCGTCTGCGGGCCATGTATGCGACCAGCAGCGACAGGATCGTGAACGTCAGCAGGACTTCCGGGCTGCCGATCGTACGCAGGTCGACGGCCAGGTCGCGCCAGGGGCGTCCCAGCGCAAACTGCGCAACCAGGGCAACGCCGAGACCGGCGGGCGACGGTTTGACATTCGGGCCGGCCCGGCGACCTGCGGCATGGGCGATGCCGATGGCGAGGGCGTATGCCGGGAACATGACCCGATTGCGGCTGACGAGCGCGACGAAGGCAACGCCGCCCATCGTGACGAGCGCCCACGCGATGCCTTCGGGAATGGGGAGCCGTGCAGGTGCGACGCGGTCGAGGAGAAAGGCCACCGCGATGACAGTCGCCGCGGCCGCGACAAGCGCAAACTGCTCGGTGGCTTCGGAATACCCCCTGATGAGCGGGAGGCCGACGACGTCGATCGGGTCGTGCAGCGGTTGCGTCCGCAACGTGAGCCAGCCGACGGCGAGTGCGGCCGCGATGGACAATGCGCCGATCAGCCCGAGTCGCAGCAACTCCGCCCCATCGACCGGTTCCGGGCGTCGGCCGATCGCGGGGAATCGATGGCCGTCGCTTGCGGTCATCATGAGGGGCGGTCAGGACTTTGGAAGACTCGCGAGTTGCGAAGGGGCGCACTGCGGCCGGGAGATTGGCCGATCGTAGTGGTTCGTGCGTCCAAAGTCAGCCGCGTTCCGGAGCGTCCGTTGTGGCGTCAGGAGCCGGGCGAGAGACGCAGGCGGCAATTACTCGTGGTGTGTGCGCCGGCCGATTTTCAACAAATCCCGCGGGCACTCTGCGGGGTCACGCTCTATAATCGAGGCGACTCCAGAGGCTGATTCTGATCGCGTCGGAACCTGCTCGAGATGTTGAATTCCGTGATTCGTAAGCGTAGCGCGTGGGCGTGGCGGCGGTACGCAGCGTGCGTGTCGGTCGCGGTCTGGCTGGCCGCAGGGCCGTCGTCGTTGCCGGGCGCCGACCAGGCGTCGATCAAGCAGGCGGTGGCAAAGGGGGGGGCGTTCCTGCGTGGAGCGGCAGGAGAGCAGACTCCGGGACTGCGGAGCCTTGTGGCGCTGGCGCTGTTCAAGGCAGGTGAGCCGCCCAACTCTCCGATCATCGCCGGCGTGGTGACGTCGATCCAGCAGAAGATCACCGACGGCGCTTACCACCCGCAGCACTCGCTGGTGCAGTATCAGAATTACGAGGCGGGCATCGATGCGGCCCTGCTGGCAGACATCGGCGGCGAGGTCGAGCCGGGCACGGAGCATCCCTACGTCGGCGAACTGGGCGCGATCTCGGCGTATCTCGTGTCGCAGCAACTGGCGAACGGGGGATGGGACTACCCGCCCGGGCACCCCCGCGGCGTTCTGGGAGACACCAGCGTCGTGCAGTATGCGCTGCTGGGCTTGTGGGCCGCCTCCCGGAGCGGGGTGAAAATCGATTCGCGGGTGTGGTCGAAGGCGATTCAATGGCACGTCTCTCAGCAGGAGCGCGACGGCGGTTTCACGTACGTCCCCGGAACGACCCAGGGGCACAGCGAGGGCAATTCGACGCTGAACATGACGATCAACGCGCTGGGGAGCACGTACATCGGCCTGATGCAGCTATCGCCGGGGCGCCCGCTGCCGGCGCTCAAGAATCCGGTCATTGAGCAGACGCCCGAAGTCGTGGAGGAGAAGAAATTCGGCGTGCTGGAGAAAGTCGACCTGGATCAGCTGCCCGGCCAGCCGCGGGACGAAGAGCCGCGTGCGAACATCCCACCGGCGACCGACAAGCTGATTTCGCAGGCGTATGACTGGCTGGTGCCGCGCTTCGCGCCGGAGAATCCGAGCCAAATCTACGGCGCGTACTACTACTACTCGCTGGAGCGATTCGCGGCGCTGGCCGATGTGGAGATGATCGGTGAGCAGCACTGGTTCGACGTGTGCGCGGACTCCCTGCTCTCCAAGCAGGAGAGTGACGGCAGCTGGAAACTGGCGACGACGCTGACTCCGGCGATGGATACGTCGTTCGCTGTTCTGTTTCTGACTCGCTCCACTGCGAAGATTCTGAAGCGGACGGTCCCGGTCGATCCGATTGGCGGCGGCCTGCTGTCAGGTGGCCGCGGCGGGCTGGGAGGCACGGCCGAGCCGGGTACCAAAAAGCCGGTTGGCGCTCTCGACGAGCTGCTGGCGTCGCTGGACTCGGCGGGAGACCTGGAGGTGGCCGACGTGCAGGACGCGTTTGTCGAGCAGGTCCAGGTGGGAGACCGGAACGCTTTGATCGGCCAGACCGATCTGCTGATCAAGTATGTGCGGCACGCCAATCCGGAGATTCGCCGGACGGCCGTCTGGGCGCTGGGGCGGACGGACAGCCTGAGCCTCGGCCGCTACCTGATCGACGCGCTCGACGATCCAGACCTCGGGGTCGTCGTTGAGGCGCGCAACGCGCTCTGCTGGCTGGCGCGCCGGCCGAACGGGCTGGGAGAAGCGGGTGATCCGCTGGAGTCGATCCCGCCGGATGCCAACGAAGAACAGCAGGGGGCGGCGGTCACGGCCTGGCGGATGGACCTGCTGAAGCGCTGGGGCCGCTGGTACCTGCAGAACCGTCCTTACGCCGATCGGGGGGACGACTTCGAGGCGGCGCTGCTGGAGAAGCTGGCGGCGGCGATCTGATCGTTCTCACCGCAGAGTGCGCGGAGAACGCAGAGCAACGGGTTGTTTTGGAGCGTTCTTCGAATCAAACCGGGGGCTGACGCCGCCCGGCTCACCGCACAATGTGACTGAGGCCCTTCAGCCGCCGACCTGGGAGTGGGAACGGAAGCTGCGCGCCCGGTCCATCAGTCGGTCTTCGACGTCCAGTTGCGGGTCTCGCGGCTGCATCCGGTAGACGAAATCGTGCCGGTTCGTGACGCGGAACGGCAGCAGATTGTCGGCGAAGAACTCGATCGGGAAGACCTGGTACCAGGGCGGGGCCACCGGCTGCTTGACGACGAGCGTTTCGTAGCCGGGAGCGGACAGCGTGATCTCCCGCGTCCCGTAGTAGAGGAAGTCGGTGGAGACGGGCGTCGGTCCGAGTCGTTCGCCGTCGACTTCCACCAGCGCTCCCGGGGGATCGGTGCGAATGGTCATCCGCCGGTGCACGCAGCCGCTCTCCGTGCCGGCGATCGCCAGCAGGAGCGCAATGACGGCAACGGGATGGAGACGCCGGACCGGCATGAGGCATGGGGACGCATGTGCCGGGCGCGGAGGCGGTCGCCGCATAGGCGTTGCCGCCGCGGGCACGAGGACGGGGGGCGGATTCTAGGCAGAGCGGCAGAATGTGCCAAGACGAATCAGGCGTCAAAAAACCGCGGAATTCTGCGGTCGATGAGCGATCAGGCCGCGAGAGATGCTGCTCATCTCACGCGCGGTCCTGTCGTCGAAGTTCGCGGCCGAACGAGCGCCGGCGTCGTCATCGTCAGAACGCGCCGGTAGGATGGGGACACCTGGTGGAGACAACGGGAAATACGAACCGGAGCAAGGCTGATGCCGCTGTATCGTGAGACGTTTGATGACGGCCCCGGGGGCTGGCATGGCTGGATCAGCAACTCGGGCGGGCCGAGGGGGCTGGAGCAGCGGGACGGGTGCGTGATTTCGCGCAGCCCGTGGTGGATCGACTACAACCACGCGCCGCCGGGGGCGGGGTACATGAACCTGTTGTTCATGATCCTGACGCGCGGCTCGCCGGGCGAACATCTGCGGGAGGTCTCCGGGCCGAACCGGTTCGTCGCCAGCGGATTCGGGACCGACTTTACGAACGCGAGGCTCACGCTGCGCATGAAGGGCGAACTGCTCACCCAAGGGACGAAACTGCATCTGCTTGTGCAGGGCGTGCACGGCGGAATCTGCACCGGGTGGATTCTGACGGGGCAGTCGTTCGAAGTGACGCCGGAGTGGTCCGAGCAGACGGTGACCTGCGTGCCGGACGAGAGCCAGTGGACGTGCCTGGGGAGCCGGCATGACCGCGCCGACTACTACGGACGTACGCCGCTGAAGACCGTGCTGGCTGACTCGAACGCTGACATTCTGCTGGTGCTCTATCCGCTCGATGTCCAGCCGATGGGGCCGATCGCCGGCGATCCGCACCATCTGCGGCCGGAGAAGGATTACCCGGTGTGGCGCAGCAAGCTGCCGGAGGGTTACGTGATGCTGGACGAGGTACGAATTGAGAAGTGAGGATTCAGGATTC
>JAEUIG010000431.1 GCA_016795125.1 Planctomycetaceae bacterium
TTGACGCGCCGCCGACCCCGCGCGACAATCGACGCTAGAGAAGCGACCCGGACGCTTGCAGCGTCCGGATCGCTGCCGCGCGTCGCCGGCCTGCGACGTATTCCGGAAAGTCGAGACAGGAGCTACGGCTATGCATTTGCCCAGTGCACTGACGGCCTGCGGCGTGATTCTCTGCGGTTCCCTGCTGTCCGCCGCCGAGATCCGCGGGCAGTACATCGAATCCCGTACTTGCGACATCTACACCGGCCCCTGCTTCGCCAACGCGGAGATGACCCTCGCCGGCAAAGAGGCCGTCCTCGCCTGGAAGGTCGAAGAAGGGGGCTGGGAAGGCACCGATCTGGCCGGCCTGTCAGTCGCGCTCGTCGTGAAGGCCGACGGCACGCTCGGAACCGACGGAGTCTTTGAGCAGACCGCCTCGGAAACGTCATCGGTCATTCTGGTCGACGAGCAGGCCACCACCGAGCAGGAAGCAGCGCTCGTCGCGTTCGTGAAAGAGGCCGCCGCCGACTACACCGGCAACGTTCAGCAGGTCGAACGCACTCCCATCCAGATGGAGAACGACTACACGGCCGCCCGCGGCTCCCTCAAAGCCGGCCGGCTCGCCGCCATCGAAACTCGCCCGCTGGGCAAAGGCGACTGCGTCTGCACCAACGAAGCCGTGTTCTACGAACCGCTGACCGACGTGCAGCAGGCCACCCCGGCGTATTCACTCAAGCAGTCCTACCGCGGCAAGGGCCTGGGCGGCACGTGGGATTACAACAACACCCGCAGCGCGTTCCTCGCCACCTTCCGTCGGTAGTCGTGATTGCGTAAGTCAATTTCGCGTTCTGTGCTCCCCTCTCCCCCCGGGAGAGGGGTCGGGGGTGAGGGCGGACGGCAATCGATCCTCTGACTCCCACCGAACCCCACCCGCCATCCCCTCGAGGTCGTGCGGCGACACTGTCGCTGCCTCGCCGAGAACCTCCCGCCCCGATGAAGCCACACATGCGTCACGCCTGCCTGCTGGTCGTCCTGCTCGCCACGACAGCGACCGTCATCGCCGCCGATGAGTACACGTTTGAACCGTCCGACGCTCCCCCGTCCGACGTCCCTGCCGCGATCGCCGACCTGCTCGATCCGCAGGGCGCCAAGGTCGTCGGACCAAAACGCGACCTGTGCGAAGTCTGGCTGCTCAAGGATGTCGCCCGCATCGGCGACTTCGCCCCCTCGACATCCGTCAAATACCCGTTCACGCCCGGCCAGCTTGTCGGCGTCCTGAAGGTGCCGCGCCGCGCCGGCTTCTCCGACTTCCGCGGTCACGAAATCGGCGCCGGCGTCTACACGCTCCGCTATGGCCAGCAACCGATGGACGGCAACCACATCGGCACCAGCGATACCGCCGATTTCCTGCTCGCCGTGCCGGTCGCCGACGATGCCGACCCGGCCCCCATTGCCGATCTCAAGTCGCTCTTTACGCACAGCGCCGAAGCCTCCGGCACGGTGCATCCGGCGATCTTCCCTCTGCTGCCAGCCGAAGATGCCGCCGAACCGGGACTGAGCAACGACGCCGAGCACGAACTCTGGATTCTCCAGGTGACGGCGAAGTCCGGCGACGCCGCACTGCCGCTGCGCATCGTTCTGGTCGGCATTGCCAAGGGTTAAAGACGATTCAGGGTTCGGGATTCAGGGGACGGAGATGAACGCCTGCGCGGGGATCGGCTGGCCGTGCGTCGCTGTCGCATTTCTGGGCGGTTGCCTGGCCCTCTACGCCGACGAACCGGCGCCCCCAGCAGCGACTGCTGCGGCGACCGAGGCCGAGGAGTCGTCGCCGCAGTTGTTCAGCGGGCAGGTCGTGTTTCTCAAGGACGCCTTGGCGCGCCGCGACGTGGAAACGTCCCCGGAGACGGCCGAGCACGTCGTGCTGGAAACCGACTCGGGCGAGATCGTTCCCATTCTGGCAGACTGGCGCGGCCGCGCGTTCTACCAGGACGAGCAGTTGCGAAACCGCAAAGTCGACCTGATCGGCTTCCGGCACGCCGGCGTGCCGTACCTCAACGTCATCGCGGTCTACACGTTCAACGAGGCAGGGGAGCGGACGTACACCGATTACTGGTGCGACATCTGCTCCATCCCCATGTACGAAATCCAGGCGTGTGAATGCTGCCAGGGGCCCATCCGCCTCCGCTTCCAGGTCCAGGACCTCCCCGACTACATCCGGTAGGGTGGGCTGTGCCCACCAGCACTGCGGAGAGAAGACTCCCGTTGCTGGCAGCAACAGCCCTCCCGGTGCCCGATCGGCGGACTCGACCCAAGCGGCATAACCGGCGTCTTTTATTCGACTTGCGCTGTCCGGCGAATCAGCGTCGCAACGCGACCTGACACTGATTCCCCCCGTCGCGCGGCAATCCGCCCGCTTGCGACCCTCCACCGGGCACGATATTCTCACAGGTCCTGAGGGGTCAGGACGGGACGGCATGCCACGACGTTCCGGGCCAGGGTATTCAGGGCTCTAGAACAGTTGCGCTGCGCGCTCGACGGGGTCGTCTGCGCCGAGCGCACGCGTCGTGCAGGCAGGGACGATGGAACTGTCGGATCAGGTGCTCGATCTTACCGGGTTCATGAACTACCCGGTGAGGCTGGTGCGCGACTACATCGGCCTGATGCTGCAGGATCACCCCATCAAGGTTCGCTCCCTGCAGCCCGACGATTTCGAGGCCGCCAAGCGGGTCGAAGCCGAGGCCTGGGGCGAGCAATGCATCCAGTTCGACCGCGAGCAGTTCGAAGAGCGGATTCGCAAGTTCAAGCCCGGAAACATCTGTGCGGTCAAGGAGAACCGCATGGTGGCGCTCATCAATACGCAGCGGGTGAACTACGACTGGGATCACCCCTGGCCGACCTGGTATGAAGCGACCAACAACGGCTATCTGCGGCACGACGTGGATGGCGAATACCTCTACGGCGTCAACCTCTCCATCGCACAGAACGAACTCCTGTCCGGCGCCCACAGCCTCATCATGCTGCAGATCGGCGCGGCCATGATGGACCTCAACCTGCGGGGCATCATCCTGGGAGTCCGCCCGCTGAGATACCACCGCTTCGCCGACAAGATGACGTTCGACGAATACCTGTACGACAAGCGGGGAAAGATCCGCGATCCGGAACTCGGCATGTACTGCCGGATGGGCTTCCACATTCGCAAGGCCCTCCCCGAATACTTCGACGACGCCGAAAGCAAGAACTACGGCGTCCTGCTGTATCTCGAGAATCCGCATTTTGATTCGCAGAAGCCGGTCATCCCGTCGCCGGTCGGCGGGTAAATCCTCGGCAGGCCGGGAGGAGAGCGAGCCGCCGGCCAGTTCACTGCGGCCACGGCGGCGAAACCCGGCAAGTCGCAGACACGGCGATCAAGCGTCGATCCCCTGCGAACGTTCGACCACAATTTGAGTCACAAACACGTCAACAGCACGATGAAAGTCGACTGGCAGTTCAATCACGCTCACCTGTTCACACTGCGAGGTGAGGGCGTCGGATACGTCCCGGACGGCT
>JAEUIG010000137.1 GCA_016795125.1 Planctomycetaceae bacterium
CCTTGTATGTTGAAACACTCGAAGGAAACAGGTGTGATGCCGCGAGTCGCGGGCCGGGCTGCGAAGCGGAGAGGGCTCCAACCATCTCGCAGCGCAGCAGAACGGTCCGTGACGGCCGACGACAGATCGATCGTGACCAGGTCTCCCAAGACCGAACAGAAGCAGGATCGTCGCCGGTCTCTTGGAATCAGCCCGAACAGCCGCCGGAGCCGGAGTCGGACACGCGCCGACACGAGCTCGCATCCGCAAGACTGGGATCATTCCATGTCGCAAGTGACACACTTTGTCGGCATCGACATCGCCAAGCACACGCTCGAGGTCGCCATTCGGCCCACCGGCCAGCAGTTCTCGCTGGCCTACGATGAGGCCGGACTGCAGCAACTCCTGCGGACGTTGCCTCCCCCCGAGACGTGCCTGGTCGTCGTCGAAGCCACCGGCGGGTATCAGCGACGCGTCGTGGTGGAACTCTACAGCGCCGGCCACCTCATGGCCGTCGTGAATCCCCGGCAGGTCCGCGACTTCGCGCGGGTCCACAACATCCTGGCCAAGACCGATTCCATTGATGCCCGCGTCATCGCCCGCTTCGGTGAGGAGGTCGAACTCCGGCTCGTCTCGAAACGGAGCGGAAAACACGAAGAACTGGCCCAACTCGTCGCCCGCCGGCGGCAACTGGTGGAACTCCGCACTTCGGAGAAGAACCGTCGCGAAACCATCACGTCCAAGTCCGTGAAGAAGAGCGTGCAGCATGTGATTGACGTGCTGACCAAGGAGATCACCCGGATCGACAAGCAGCTCCTGGCCTTCGTCGAATCGGACGACGACTGGAACCGGACCGCCGCGATCGTGAGCAGCGTGCCGGGGGTGGGACCGGTCGTCTCGGCGACGCTGGTGGCGGAGCTTCCGGAGCTGGGACAGCTCAACCGCCAGGAGATCAGCGCCCTGGCAGGACTGGCGCCCTTCAACCGCGACAGCGGGAAATGGTCGGGCAAACGCTCGATCTGGGGTGGACGGAAATCTGTGCGCAGTGTGCTGTACATGGCGGCGGTCAGCGCCGTACGGTGCAATCCCGTCATCAAGGCCCTGGCGCACCGGCTGCGGCAGGCGGGAAAGCCCTACAAGGTGATGATCACGGCCTGCATGCGCAAGCTGCTGGTGATTCTCAACGCGATGGTGAGTACGCAGACGCATTGGACACCCGCCGTGGTCCATTAATTCCTTGACCTCAAACACAGCCGCTTCTGTAAGGAGTTTTCTGCGTTTGGTCTCTGGAGCGCTGGCTTGAGGCGACGCGTGATTTGCTACGTGGTGTGTCGCGTTGGCTGAAGCCCACACTACGAAAAATAGAAGCGACCCGGACGCTGGGGAGCGTCCGGGTCGCTTTAGTTTGCAGTGCGCCTTCGCGTTGGCTGAAGCCAATGCGACAAATACGACGCCTCTGTTTTCTCCGTTCCCTCCTGTTTGTTCCTTCCGGGATCACACCAGCGGCGTGATGCCGGGCTGGGCCATTTCCTGGGGGAACGGTTCCACGTTCCAGCCCTGGGAGACGTCGGGCACGAGGGACTGCGTCGAGTTATACGCCTGCTCCCAGCTCACCTGCTGTCCGGTGTAGCCCGCCATGCGGCCCATGATGGCCATCAGCGTGCTGTTCCACATCCGGTCACCGTTGTTGATCGGCTTGCCGTCGCGGATCGACAGGAAGAACTCGTCGTGCTCCGTCTGGTACATGTTGTTGGACGGACCCTTATACCGCCACGCATTCTCCCCCTTGATGGACGCGCTGCCGCCCGGCTTGATCTGGGCGGTCCCCTTATCGCCGATCACGACGAGGCCGTTTTCGTTGTAGCAGCCGGTGATCTGACGCTGCGACATGAAGCCCCGGGCGCCGCTGTCCCAAAGATAGTTGACCTCGATGTGGTCGTAGATATTGCCGCCATGGGCGGGGATCTGGCGGCCGCCGACGGCCGTGCAGCTGGCGGGGGGCTGGTCCTGCATGACCCACGCCAGCCAGTCGACCGTGTGCACGGCCTGCTCGACCAGCCCGTCGCCGGACAGCCAGGTGAAGTTGTACCAGTTGCGGACCTGCCACTCGAGATCCGAGATTCCGGCCGGTCTCGTGTCGGCCGGAGGCATCGGCTTGACCGGCCCGGTCAGATACGTGCCGTAGATGGCGAGGATGTTGCCGATCGCCCCTTCGTGAATCCGCGTGAACAGTTCGCGCAGTTCGCTGTGATACCGCCAGCAGAACCCGGCGCAGATGGCGAGGTTCTTTTCCTTCGCGAGGGCGACAGTCTCGACAACGCTGCGGACGCCGGGGGCGTCGGTCGCCATCGGCTTTTCGGTGAAGATGTGCTTGTTGGCTTCGACCGCGGCGCGGAGATGCACGGGGCGAAAGCCGGGGGGGGACGCCAGCAGGACGACATCGACGTTGTCGATGACCTGCTGAAAGGCGTCGAGGCCGACGAATTTCATGCTGTCTTCGACGACGATGCGGTCGGCGATGTCGGTGTTCCCCTTGAGGGCGGCAATGCTGCTGTCGATCTGGCTCTTGAAGGTGTCACCCATCGCGACCAGCTTGGTGTATTTGTCGGCCGAGAGAGCCTGCTGGGCGGCGCCGGAACCACGGCCTCCGCAGCCGACCAGGCCAACCCGCAGCGTGTCGTCGCCGGCGGCATGCAGGCCGGCGCGCAGGGGGACGGCGGCCGCGAGTGCGGCGGCCGACATGCTGGCGGCGCCGGTCTTCAGGAAGTCGCGGCGATGTGAGGGTGTGGGGCGGGAGTCGGCAGGCATGCGAGTCATTCCGGGTTGACCGTTAAGCGGGGAGCCGAAGGCGACCGCGTCGACTGCCATCGACGCTCGTCGTCCGGGGTGGGAGACCGAGACGGCAGGCGCCCGGTCGTCGGGCCAGCATAACAAACTGCGGGGCCGCATGAAGCGCACGACCTGCCGAAGCCCGGCGTCGTGGGTGGAAACGACCCTGCGCGGGTGTGGCAATTGAACTGCTGGTGCTTGCGAGAGTTACGACGACACTTCGAAAATGACGCCGGTGATTCGACCCGGAACGGGCGTGCCATTTCGGTCTGGCAGCCGATTCGCCGGATTGGTAGATTCCGCCCCCCTGCCGTCTCCCGGCCGCAGCAGTGCTGCGCTGGTCCGGGGGCAAGGTCCGCCGCAGAGTCGGCGTGTACTGCGAGATCAGGAAGGATCCGATCTGTGATGACTCGCCGCGAGTTGCTCACGCGCTGCGTCGCTGGCAGCCTGGCCGGAAGTTTTGTCGTTGCGCCCCCGTTGGCATGGTCGCAACAGCCACAGGCTCCCGGTCGCGCCCGCGTGCAGGCGGCCCCGCCTGCCGGTGCGACGCAAGGCCGGACGCCGCCGGCACAGGGAGATGCACCCCAGCAGCAGCAGCGCCCGGAGCGCCCGGCCGCCGAACTGCAGATGCCGGCCGAACTGGAACAGTTGCTCGTCGACTGGGAACGCGAAAGCAGCAAGATCAAGCGGCTGCACGGGATGATCAAGCGGTACACGTACGACTCCGTGTACAGCGTCGAGAAGCGGGCAATCGGCGAATTCTGGTATCAGGATCCGGATCAGGGACGCATCGACTTCGGTCCGGGCGACCTCAAGGAAGCGGCCGCAAAGAAAGGCGCCAACGGACAGGTTTTCACCGTCCAGGCTGAAACGGCGCAACAATGGATCTGCACCGGCAAGCAGATTTTCCTGATCGACGTCGCGGCGGAAATGTACGACAAGATCGACATTCCCGCGCAGCAGCAGGGACGAAACATCATGAACGGGCCGCTGCCGTTCCTGTTCGGAATGAAGGCCGAACAGGCCAAGCAGCGGGATCACCTGAGCCTGGGAAGCCGGCACTGGCCGCAGGGAAACGTGCAGAAACTCCCCGACGGGACCGAGAGACGCTCCGCTCCGCAGTTCCACGTCGTCGCGGTGCCCAAGCTGGAAGTCGATGCGCGGGAATGGTGCCGGGCGGAGGTGCAGCTGGACGGCCGCACGTTCATCCCGACGGCGATCCGGCTGATCAATCCCCAGCAGTCGGCGGAGACTGTGTATGTGCTGCCGCTGAGAGAAATGAAGGCCAATGAACGGGTGTGGATCATTAACCCGTTCAACCACCGGCCGCCGTCGCAATTCCGCCTGGGCGAAGACTCGCGGGCGACGAGCGACGCGACCCCGGTGGGTCCGCCGAAGTGATGGAGGAGGAGCAAAGGGAAGGCGACTGATTTTCGGGAACCGGCCGTTGGCCGTTCTCTTTGTCCCTCCGCACCTTTGCCCCTCTGCTCCTTCCTTCAACTCCTCTTGCGACGGCGGGGTGAATTCGCGTAATTTCCCGCCCCCCGGGCGGGCCGCCACGAGGCGCAGCATGCGCCGGGACTTTCGGCAGGGAGCCGGCCGATGTGGTGCGCAAAGTGTGAGTCGGAAGTGGCGACGGAGATCGCCGCCGACGGTCAATCGCTGCGGTGCGTCAGCTGCGGTGGCGAAGTCCGCAGACTCACCGCGCCGAGCCTGCACCCCGACATCCGCCGCGCCCGCGACATCCTGAGCCGGCTGTCGGCAGCGACGCCGTCCGTCCCCGGCGACGATGAACCGGTGGAACTGGATGCTGTTCTCGAAGCGGCGGCCGAGATTGCCGACGAGCGCGCGGCGCCGCCGAGGCAGATCCGGATCGACCGTCCGCACCCGACGCCGGAAATCGCCCAAGGGCACATCGCCGGCAGCGTACCGCCGGCGAAACCCTCGGTGAGTACAGCGGCTTCCGCTGATGGACCGCGGCGGCGCAGCGACGATGCGCATCCCGTATTGCGGGCGCCGCACTTCGACGTTCAGCCGGCGCGGCCGCGGCCTGCACCCGGTCGCGGCGAGTCGACCTGGGGCCAGCTGCTGGCGTACGCCGGCGTGGCCGTGCTGACGGTCGGCACCGCGATGGTCGTCTGGGGCTACCTCGGCGGTCCGCCGACTTATGCTCCGACCGGCTGGCTGGTCGCCACCGCCGGCCAGATGCTGCTCGTGCTCGGAATCGTCACGCTGGTGGCCGGCGGCATGCAGCAG
>JAEUIG010000441.1 GCA_016795125.1 Planctomycetaceae bacterium
TGATGAAGTGGCTGTGCGCGATCTTGCGGTCCTTGAGCCAGCGGGGCGCCTGCTGTGAGTACCACGCCACGGCGTTCGCGGCGGGCATGACTTCGGTCGCCAGGGCATCGAGCCGCGTTTTGCCGGTGTCGCGGGCGATGATCTCCGCCAGTTCGTCCGCGCGATCGACGATGGCGTCGCGAATGCGGCGGATCGCGGCGGCGCGAGCGTGTGCGGGCGTCGCTGCCCACGCCTGCTGAGCGGAACGGGCGCGGGCGATTGCCCGCCGCACCAAGTCGGCGGGATCGGTGGATGCCTGCGTGTCGCCGTCCGCCATCACTGTTTGACCCAGTCGTTCAGAAACTGACAGAAGACCTCCTCGTTGTAGCCTTTTTCCAGTTCGAGTTCGGACGTTCCCTGCGAATGCAGAAACGTTCCATCCGGCTCGAGTACGAACAGATGCGGATAGGCTTCGACCCGCGGGTACTGTTCCAGGAACGAGTCGACTTTCGCCGCGGGGTACGTGACCTTCATCACGATGAAACTCTCGTCGACGAGCTTGCGGACCTTCTCGTTGGTTTCCATGTAGTCGCTGATCCGGTGGCACCAGATGCACCACTCGCCGCCGACCTGGATGATAATCCGCTTGTTCTCTGCGGTCGCGCGCTCAATCGTCACCGCGAGGTCCGCTGTCGGGTCCTGAGCCTCGTCGTACAGCGCCACCGAGTAAAATCCCGCCGCCGGCTTTGTCGCTGTGGCCACTTCCGGCGCGGATTCCGAAGAGCCGGCTGCGGGTGCCGAAGTTTCGACATCCGTCGTCGCCTCGGTCACCGGTGCCGTCGTCTCAGCCTGAGCACTCACGGGGGCCGCGACGGGCGCCGCCGGCGGCGTAATCGCGGACGTCTCCGGCTGCTTCGCGCATCCTGCCGCAACCATCGTCGCGAACAACATCCATGCGCTGCCGATTCTCTGCGAGCGATTCATGGCGAGCTTCCTGTTGACGTCGACAAACAGAGAATAGGAAACACAGAGGCACAGAGATCACGGAGAAATCACATGCCCGCCAACCCATTGTGCCGTCGTGTTTTCGTGTGAGATTCAGGTTTCTGCCGGGAAAGGAATGGCTCACACGAAGGCACAAAGAGTGTCGTGCATTGGGCCAAAACAACCGACTTTTCGATGTCATCTCTGCCTTTGCGCGTCTCTGCGACTTCGTGGCTTTGTGTCAAACCTTTCCCGCGTCTCACGTCAGCAGGGTCAGCGGGTTGACGCGGCTGGCGAGCGGGAGTGTGACGGGGGTGTTCCCGTGGCGGTGTGATTCGAAGACGCCGGCGATCATTTCGATGGTCCAGCGTGCGTCGTACATGCTGCAGCGCGGCTGCCGTCCCGGGTCGCCGATGCAGTCGATGAGGTCGTTCACCGCCAGCACGTTGCCGCCATGCAGGCCTGATTTGTCGTCGTTCTCCGGTTGGCCGACGCCATTCGAGGTGATCTTCACCCAGCTCTTGCCGCTGCGGCCGGGCGACCACGACGGGTCCTGCAACACCTGGCACGGCGCGGGGTGACCCGTGATGACTTCGATGACCCCCTCGGTCCCGTAGATTGTCAGCCCGAACCGCGACGGGCTTCCGCCCGCGCCGCGATACGACGCCATGTAACCGGTGACGCTGTTCGGCAAGCGGTACTGCGCGGTGATGCCGTCGCCGGTCAGCGGACCGATGCCTTCGTTGCCCTGTTTCACATCGACCGCTGTCGCAAGATGTCCGCCGTTCCAGACCGTCGCCGTGCAGGTTTCCGGGTCGCCGGCGAAGAACCGCATGAGGTCGAGGACGTGGCTGCCGAGGACCCACAGGTCTTCGCCGCCGCCGCGATTGGGGTCCTCCTTGCCGCGGGCGCGCAACTCGAGCACGCGTCCGATGAGGCCATTCTTGATCTCGCGTTTGACGACGTCGACCGGCGGCGACCAGTGCGTCTGGTGGGCGATGGCCAGCTTGCAGTGCCGCATTTCGCAGGCCTGGACGATCTCGTCGGCCTCCGCGAGATCGCGGGCGAATGGCTTTTCCATGTAGATGTGGCAGCCGTGTTCGGCGGCGGCGACGCACATGTCGCGATGCTGGTCCAGCCAGCGTGGGCCGACGGCGACGATGTCGAGCTGTTCCTTGTCGAGCATCTCGCGGTAGTCGGCGTAGCCTTTCGGCGCCTTGGTCTTTTCGAGGGCTTTGGCGCGGCCGGCATCGTCGGCGTCAGCGAGAGCGACGACTTGAGCGCGATCGATCTCGGCCCAGACGGTGTCGACGCCGTGCCCGTACTCGCCGCGGCCGGTCGCGCCGATGATCCCCACCCGCAGTTTGTCCGCCATGTGCGCGCCCCGATGCAGAGAATGCGAAGGTTTGAGTACGGGAGACAGCATCGCTCCGCCGACGGCGAATGTCGAGCGCCAGAAGGTTTGACAAAAAGACGCGGAGACACGAAGACGCACGGAGAAGTGAAAAGAGGATGTTCACAAATTGTCAGGTTCCTGAGCGCGCCTGATTGGGAGCGCGCTGCATTACTCTGAACTTCCCTTCCTTTGTGCGTCTCTGCGACTTCGCGTCTTTGTGTCAAAGGTTTTTCGCTTCGACGCATCTGCGATGCGTCGCTAAGCTGGCAGGGTCTATCCGCGATCGACTATCGACCACCTGTTATTGCCCATGCTCTCGCTGTCCGTCCGCATTGCCGAAGAGTTCCTGTCGAAAGAGCACTCGCGGCTGTCGCTCGAGGAGCTCGCCGATCTCGCCGTTGAAGCGGGCTACGACGCGCTCTGCATGCGGGCGTCGCAGATCGGCATCCAGACGCCGCCGGACGTTCGCACGCAGCGGGCGAAGATCATCCGCGATCACGGACTGTGCGTGACGATGGTCACCGGAGACTTTCCGATTGTCTACAACAATGAGTACGGGCCGGAATGCCTGCGGAATATCGGTCCGTACGTGGAACTCGCTCAAGCGCTGCGGGCGCCTTTGATCCGCGTTGCTCTCAAGAAACCGGAAGACATCCCCGCTGCGCGCGACGCCGCCGACCAGGCAGCTGAAGACGGCATCATGCTCGTGCACCAGTGCCACACGCAGAGCCTGTTCGAGACGGTCGACGAAATCGAATGGACCCTGCAGGCGATCGACCGGCCGAACTTCGGGCTGATCTACGAGCCGGCCAACCTCGAAATCTGTGGTCAGGACTACGGCCCGGAGACGATCAAACGTCTCGCGCCGTGGATCGTTAACGTCTACCTCCAGAACCAGGTCCTGAAGCCGGACGGAGCAGTGACACTCAACACCTGGCACCGCGGCCCCGTCAGCTTTGATCTCATCCCGATCCACGCGCAGGGCGGCATCGATTTCGAGCGAGTCTTCGCCGGACTGCGCGAGATCGGCTACGACGGCCCGGTGACGGCGCACCAGTCCGGCCTCCCCACCGAACCGCCGGTTGAGACGGCCCGCGGGACGTCGGAATTCTTACGAACACTGATGGAGAAAAAATAAGGTCTGACACAAAGCCGCAGAGGCGCGAAGACGCGCAGAGAAAGGGAGGACGATAAAGTTCCATATCCACTCCTCTTTCCTTCTCTGTGCGTCTCAGTGCCTTCGTGGCTCTGTGTCAAAACGTGACCCGGATTGCTCGGGATATCATGCGAGTGATATAAGTGGTTGCAGATGCGACGTTTCGCCCGCGTCGTGGCTGCCAGTTGCGAGCGTTCATGCGGTCCGATCCTCTGCCTATTGTCCGAAGACAGTTCCTGGGGCGATCCTGCGCCGGCCTGATGGGCCTTTCGCTGCCGCACCTGCTGGCGATGCAGGCGCGCGCCGCATCGGGATCCCCGGCAGCCAAGCGGGTGCTCGTCATCTACGAGCAGGGGGGCCTGTCCCACATGGATACGTGGGATCCCAAGCCCGAGGCGCCGGTCGACCATCGCAGCCCGCACCGGCCGATCGACACCAGCGTGCCGGGCATCCAGTTTACCTCGCTGCTGCCCCACACGTCGCGGATCGCCCACAAGCTGGCGGTCGTGCGATCGATGCATCATGCGGTGGCCGGAGCAGACGCACATCCGAACGGCACGCAGTACGCGCTGTCGGGGGCGCATCCGGGCAGCATCGTCGAGATGCCGGACATCGGGTCGATCGTCAGCAAAGTGATCGGCACCGAGAACCCGCGTCTGCCGCCGTACGTCATGGTGCCCGGCAATCATGAACAGGCCGCCGAAACGCGGACCGGGTTTCTGCCGGCGTCGTACAAGGTGTTCAAGACCGGCGGCAGCGACGTTGCCCATCCCGACTGGCAGGTGGCCGACCTCCTCGCTCGGCCGGAAAACGCCACGTCACGGCTCACCGGTCGCCACGATCTGCTGGCCGCTTTCGACGGCCGGTTCATCAATTCGCCGCAGCGAACCCGCGCGCTCGACGGCATGGACCGGTTCTACGAGCAGGCGTTTGATACCCTGACGAGCCGCAGCGTCGATGAGGCATTCAACCTGCGGGCGGAGCCGCCAGCGGTGCGTGAACGCTACGGCAAAGGGCATCGCGGCGCGTGCTACCTGCTCGGGCGGCGGTTGATCGAAGCCGGGGTGCGGTTCGTGACGGTCGACGTTCGCTGGCCGCTAACGGAGGAAACGCCCGGCGGCTTCATCCTCAACTGGGACCATCACGACCTGATCTACGCGCCGGGGTCGTGCGGAACGGTTCGCGACAAGGCCGGCGGGGAAGGCCGCTACGGCATCGGCCACTGGGTCATGATGGGGAGCACCGACCAGGCGTTCGCCGCCTTGGTGAACGATCTCGACGAGCGCGGCCTGCTGGCCGAGACGCTGGTCTGCTTCCTGTCCGAATTCGGCCGCACGCCGCGGCTCAACAAGTTCGCCGGCCGCGACCACTGGACCAATGCCTACTCGATGGTCTACGCCGGCGCTGGCGTTCCGGGCGGGCAGATCATCGGCCTCAGTGATCCGGAAGGGGGCTACGTCGTCGCGCAGGCCCACACGCCGGAAGACTATGCGGCGACGATTTACGAGAAGCTCGGCATCAACCGCGATGCGCCGCTGTACACGAGCGCGAATCGCCCGGTGTACTTCGGACACCTGGGCGAGCCGATCAGCGAGTTGTTCTGAAAAAGCTGCGAAACCGCAAGCGACGTTCGCGTGCGGTCTCGCAATCGTAAATTCCGCGTTTGCAATTACTCAGCGGCGAACGTGTAGATTCCCTTTCCGGTCGCCGAGAC
>JAEUIG010000448.1 GCA_016795125.1 Planctomycetaceae bacterium
AGGGAGTCGGAGTGGCGGCGATCGACGCGGCTGCACGGCCGCTGGTGCAGATGTGCCTGGAGGGTCTGCAGTCGCTGAAGGTCGACCTGCTGACTCCGGCCGACCCGGCGCACATCGCGGGCATTCTGGCGTTCCGGCATCCGGACGCGGATCGCATTCATAAGACACTGCACGCTGCCGGCGTGCATGTCATGTCGAGCGCCGGCCGGCTGCGGATCGCCATCCACGGGTACAATACAGTCGCGGATATCGAGCGACTGTTGAGCACGCTGCGCGGGATCGTTTGACGCGGTCGCAGAGTTTTTCCGAAAGAAGAGATATCACCACGGAGTCACGGAGGACACGGAGAAGCGACAGAAAAAGAGAGGCGCCATTGTGCTTGTTTACGAAGACTTATCGCATGCGATCATTGGCGCTGCCATCGAAGTTCATCGAGTACTGGGGCCTGGGCTATTGGAGTCTGCCTACTTGGAATGTCTTTGTCGGGAGTTCTCCTTGCGGCGATTGAGTTTTGAGCGCAAGGTGAAGCTGCCCGTTGGCTACAAAGGACTTCGGCTCGACTGCGGATACGAGATGGACCTCGTCGTCGATGGAAAAGTTGTGATTGAAATCAAGTCTGTCGAGAAACTGGCCCCGGTCCACGAAGCGCAGCTGTTGACGTACCTGAAGATCAGTGGAATGCGACTCGGACTGCTGATGAACTTCAACACGGTACTTTTGACCGACGGCATCAAACGGATCGTCTATTAGCTCATCTCCGTGTTCTCCGTGACTCCGTGGTGAATCTTTTGTCTTGATGGATGAATGCGTTGGCAATCGCGCGACGTCGCATCGTGATCCTGCCGCTGGCGGCCGTGGTAATTGGTGCGTTGACGCTCTATCGGCTCAACCGGGCCGAACGTCCGCCCGCAGCCGTTCCGAAATCGGCCGGGACGGTGGAAACCCGGCCGGCGCCGTTGCTGGCGATTCCGCTGGCCGACCAGCATAAGAACATCGTCAAGCTGGAGCGGTACTACGGGCGCGCGTCGATCGTGATCGTGTTCTTCGATGCCGAGGCCGGTGCGGACAGGGACCCGTATCTCACACGGCTCCGCGATTGCTTCGAACAACTGGACGACGACGGCATCGAGATCGTGGCGATCAGCACCGCGTCGCGCTTTCAGAACCAGCAGGCCGAGGAGCGAGCCGGGAAGCCTTTTCCGTTCCCGCTGTTGAGCGATATTCATCCGGAAGGCTTATCGCCCGCGCCAATCGCCATTCAGTTCGGGCTGTTCGACACCGCGTCGCAGACGACGAAGACGGCGGTTTACCTCGTCGACCGGGCGGGACAGATCGCCTGGGACGAAGGACGACCGCGTCCAGTCAGAGATCCAGCAGCGGCCGTCGACGCGCTCTGCCGAGGGGAGTGGCCGCAGTAACGAGCCGAGTAGTAGAGGCCAAACCCCCGCTTGGCTCTTAGCCCTCAGCCCTTGCCCCATTCTCGCTACACCGTCACTCCGTGCGTCGTCGCGATGGCAAGGACGAGCAGGACGAACAGCCAGGCGATACCGAGGGCGTGCCAGAACCAGGCGCAGACGTTGACGCCCCAGAAGTACTCGTGGTCGTAGCGGTTGGCTTGGGCGCGCGTCGTGATGAATGCGAGGAACAGAACGGCGACGCTGAGGTGCAAGGCATGCAGCGCTGCGAGCATCAGGACGAACGAGGTTGCTCCCAGAGATGCGTCGCCGGCGGCCCGGTGTGCGGGGAGCAGCCAGTACAGCCCGTACCCCTGCACGCCCATGAACAGCGTTCCGGCACAGAGAGCGACGAGCAGCCATTGGCGAAAGGCGCGCTGTTTTTCGCGGCGGACGGCGGCCACGGCTTTCGACAGGGCAATGCTGCCGGCGATAAGCAGCAGCGTCGCGATCACGAACGACGGCGGCACGAGGAACCGCGGACGCAGGGCAGGACGGCCGAACAGCGTTGCCAGTCCCACGGCCAGCAGCGTGGCAAAGCCGAAGGCTCCGCACGCCAGCAGGAAGAATCGGACGGCGGTTTGGCTTTGTCCGGAGGCGTGACGCTGCGGGGCAGGGAACTGAAGACCGGTGGACATGGCGACGATGGAAGCGTTTGGGCGTCTCGTGCATCGTGGGGTTCGTTGCCGGCAGCGCCTGCTGCGAAAGTAGCATCGGAAATCGCAGATTGCAAAATGCAAATTGCAGTGGCGGCGCTGGCGCTCACGCAACGACGCCGGTTCTGGACCCGTCAGCCCGCACATCTCCCCTGCGTGTTCGTTGGCGGCCCCACAACCATGGCCATCAACACTGCGGTTGCCAGACGTATTCGCCGCGGCGGTTGATATAGCCGATGTCCTCGCCACCTGGCTTTGTGCCAATGCATGCCAGTCCATTCGTGAACGGTCCCGCATACTCGCAGGCAATATCGGCAATCACGATCTGTCCCGAATGATCGATATAGCTCGTGCTTTTCTGCGCCGTCGAATTGACGGCTGCCAGACCATCAGAAAACGCCTCGCCGTACTGAAAACGCTCTGCGAATGCCGGGTTCCCCTGCTTGTCGATGTAGCCAAACTCCTGCGGCTTGCTCCAGTCCCGCTTGCCTTTCGGAATGAACTCGACGCGCGCGAGTCCCCCTGAAAATGACGTCGCCTGGGCAAACTGGGCCGGAATCACGAACTCGCCGCACTTGCTGATGTAACCGGTCTTTCCTTTGACGAGCACATCTGCCAGGCCCTCAGAAAAATTACCTGCCGCCGAACAGGTCAGGCTGAAGACTGCATTCCCCGCTCGGTCGACGTAGGACCATTTTCGCTGGCTTTCGCAGAACATCAGACCTTCCTGGCATGATCCCAGGTGCGACGCTGCGATCTCAAACACCGTTTGCCCCTGAGCATCAATGACGCGGCGCGTCTTCCCAAGATGGACGGTGGCCAGTCCCTCCGAGAACTCGAACCCGGCGTCGTACTGTGGCTCGACGGCGTATTCACCGCGCGTGTTGATGTAACCGAATTTCTTCCCGACGTAGACGCCGGCCAACCCTTCCGAAAACGGGCGCGCATACTCAAACTGGACGGGCGTGATCGGGTTTCCAGCAGTGTCAATGTATCCCCAGAGTTCCTGAACACGGTCTTTGAAAAAACGGTCTTTGCGTCCCTCGGGATCCGGGTGGCCCACCATGGCAAATCCGTCAGAAAAATCGTGGGCCAGTTCAAAAGCCGGTTCAATCACGATCCGGGCGTTTTCATCGATGTAGCCAAGCTGGCCGTTGACGCGGACGAGAAAGCGGTTTGCCATCGCAGTCATCTCCCCGGAGAATCGCCCGTATCGATCGATGTGTCTGCATGCAGTGCGTTCTGTCTTGCACGCGCTGTGTGTGGCTCGATGGACCGGATTCTACCTACGATCCTCACGACCCCATAGATGCGCTCACATCTCGCCTCGCCTCAAACGCCCTGACTGGATCGACGCTCATGCAGCGTATCACTGCTCGATGGATGGCGGCCCTGGCGCTGGCCGTGCTCACACCCGTGACTTTCGCCCAGGACGCGACTGGCAACGCACCCGCAGCGGTTCCGACGCCTCCCGGCATCGAAGACCTGACGGCGCGCGTGCAGCCCTCCATCGTCGTCGTCCGCTTTCTGGGTCGCGACGGCACGCCGCAGGGGATCGGTTCGGGGTTCATCATCCGTGAGGACGGACTGATCGCCACCAACCTGCACGTTGTCGGTGAAGCCCGGCCGGTCACGGTGCAGCTTCTCGACGGCCGGCAGTTCCCCGTGAAGACGATCTACGCACACGACCGTGCGCACGACCTGGCTCTGCTCAAGATCGATGCCGACAGCCTTGCGCCGCTGACCATTGCGCCGGCCGATTCGCTTGTACAGGGACAGGCGCTCGTCGCCTTTGGAAATCCGCAGGGGCTGGAACACAGCGTCGTGACGGGCATCGTCTCCGCACTGCGCGAAGAGGTCGATGGCCTGCCGATGATCCAGCTCGCGATCCCGATCGAGCAGGGGAACAGCGGGGGACCGGTCGTCGATCTCGAAGGGCGGGTGCACGGACTCATCACGCTCAAGTCGCTCGTCACCGAAAACCTGGGCTATGCCGTCGCGGCGCAGGCCTTGCAGCCGCTGCTCGACGATCCGAATCCGATTCCCATGGAACGCTGGCTGACGATCGGCGTGCTCAATCCGAAATACTGGCAGGTCGCGCAGGATACGGTCCGGTGGACGCAGCGTGCGGGACACATTCGGGCCGACGGGACGGGGACCGAGTTCGGCGGCCGTTCTCTCTGCCTGTCGACGCGCGAGGTTCCCGCCGCGCCATTTGAGGTTGCCGTGATGGTGAAGTTGAACGAGGAGGACGGCGCCGCGGGACTGGTGTTTCATGCCGATGGGGGCGAACGGCACTACGGGTTTTATCCCAGCAGCGGGCAGTTGCGGTTCAGCCGGTTCGACGGCGCAACCGTCTATGAGTGGCATGTGCTGCGCGAGGCCCGCAGCGAACACTATCGACCCGGCGACTGGAACCGGATCAAGATTCGCGTTGAGCCGGGCAAGTTTCTGTGCTACTGCAACGACGAGCTGGTGTTCGAGGTTGAAGATGCGCAATACACGAGCGGGAAGGTCGGACTGGCGAAGTTCCGGCACACGACGGCCGAGTTCAAGGCGTTTGCGCTGGGAGCGGAAGTGCCCGGGCAGCGGGCGGATCCGGACGTGATCGCGCGCGTGAATCAGCTCGTCGAGGAGATCGCGACCAATCGCCCGCCGGCGGCGGAACTGGTCGATGATGTGGAGCCGACGGGGTTGGCGGGCCGGCAGGCGCTCGACGAACGTGCCCGGCATCTCGAACGTCAGGCGCAGCGGTTGCGCGAGCTGTCCCGCGCCGTGCATGCGCAGCAGGTGCAGGCGGAAATCGCCCGCGCCCTCACGCCGGCGCCGGGGAACGACATCGATCTGCTGCGGGGGGCGCTGCTGATCGCGGCACTCGACAACGATGAACTCGATGTCGACTTCTACATGCAGGCGGTGCAGGACCTGGCGGACGAGTTTCAGAAGTCGCTGCCGGCGGACATCACGGCTGCGGATCGACTGGCGGCGTTTCACCGGTTCCTGTTTGAAGAACAGGGTTTTCACGGAGCGCGGACCAGTTACTACACCGCTTCCAACAGCTACCTCAACGAAGTCCTGGATGACCGCGAGGGGCTGCCGATCACGCTGGCCGTGGTGTATGTCGAACTGGCGCGGCGCGTCGGCATTGATGCGGTCGGGATCGGTCTGCCGGGGCACTTCGTCGTGCAGACGACTGCGAACGGCGAGTCGCAGCTTGTGGACGTGTTTGACCGCGGTCGCGTGATGCCCGAGGCCGAAGCCATGGCGATGGTCGCCAGTCGCGGCTTGGCATGGGACGAAGCGTATCTCCGGCCGCAGACGGCCTCCGAGATCGTCATCCGCATGCTGCGGAACCTCATTGGAGTGGCGAACGACGCGTCGGACGCAGAAGCCGCGCTGCGCTATACCGACACCCTGCTGGCGATCCAGCCGGATTCAGTCGAAGACCATCTGTTCAAGGCGGTGCTCTGTTACAACACCCGCCGCGCCGCGGAGGGACTGGTCGAAGTCGACTGGATCCTCGAACGCCGCCCGGAGGGTTTGGTGATTGAGCGGGTGGAGGAGCTGCGGGAAGCGCTGGAGGGGCTGAAGTGAGGGGCCGAAGTAAGGAGCAAAGGAGCAGAGGAGCAAAGGAGCAGAGGGAAGGAACGAGTTCCCTCGTTCCCAACCTCCAGGTTGGGAACGCACTCGCCGCGAAGCTCTGCTTCGCGTGTCTCGCTGCCAGACGAATGTGGACGCGGCAACGTGGAGTGCAGGAGCGGCGAGGATGGAAGTGACCTTCACTGATCGCATCCGACGCACGCTGGCAGCCCATTGGTTCTGTCTTGTCCCGCTGCTTCCGTTCGTGGCGATGTTTACTCTGCATCGTCTCCTCGGACTCTCTGACGAGATCGGCGGACACCTGGTCGGACAACGACCAGCCTCTACGATCGAGATCGTCTACAATTACTTGATGGTGGCTGCGTTCTACTTGGGAGTCCAAGGTTATGTCGTCTTCGCCGCTGCTCGTGCGGTTATTGACTTCAAGGGAGGAATGCCGCAGCGGTCTGAGACTCGACCGCCCAGCGCTGTTCTCGCGATCGCCGTATTTGTTGTGAAGCTCGCACTGCTGGGCGTGTGCTGGTATGCGTTTCTCATCGCATCCGAGCGCTGACCGGTTTCCCCTCTGCTCCTTTGTTCCTCTGCCACTTTGCTCCTCCCCGCATGCCCGCCAACCTTACTCCGCAGTACTCGAAAGCCGAAGAAGCGTACCGCCGCGCGCAAACGGCGCAGGAACGGGTCGACTGTCTCGAGCAGATGCTCACGCTGATCCCCAAGCATAAGGGGACCGAGAAGCTGCAGGCCGATCTGAAGACGCGGCTCAAGGAGGCTCGTGAAGACGTTCAGGTTGAGAAGTCCGCGCCGAAGGCGGCCAAGAGCTATCGCATCCCGCGACAGGGGGCCGGCACCGTGATCGTCGTCGGGGCTCCAAACTCCGGCAAGAGCCGCGTCCTGAAAGAGTTGACCAATGCGCAGCCGGAAGTTGCCCCGTACCCGTTCACGACGCGCGAGCCGCTCCCCGGGATGATGACGTGGGAGGACGTGCATGTGCAGCTCATCGATACGCCGCCGATTACCGAGCATCATATCGAGCCGTACCTGACCGGCTTCGTCCGCTCTGCCGATGCCGTGCTGCTGTGCTTCGACGGCAGCTCCGATGATGCTCCGGAGCAGACGGCCGCCGTGCTCCAGCAGTTCCAATCGAGGAAAACCAGGCTTGATGCGGCGACGGGCTTCGATGACGAGGACTTGTCGATCGTCCACGTCCGCACGCTGCTGGTCGTGACGCGCGGCGACG
>JAEUIG010000450.1 GCA_016795125.1 Planctomycetaceae bacterium
TGCTGATCGGCGCCCGCAGCCCCGCCCAGGTCGATCAAGCCGTCCGCGCCCATTCCACCCCGCTCCTCCCCGACCTGCTCCAGCAGCTCAATATGCTTTAGCGCGAAGCAATCGCCCAACACACGTCAGCCGTCCAATGCCCGTCCCTGAATCCTGAATCCCGGATCCTGAATCCTCCCTCGAAGGCCGCCGCCATCAGTTCCGCCGACCACTGCCCGCTGCCTGTCTCCGTCCAGATGCGCAACATCGGCTGCCTGACCGTGTACTGGGCGCTGATCTACCTTTGCGCGCCGGTGTCGTACGTCGGGACGACGCATGCGAATCTGCTCAAGGAACTCGGGTGCAGCGACACGGTCAGCAATCTGCCGTCAGCCGTCTATCAATGGCTGATCGTCGTTCCGATCGTCGCCGCGTGGTGGTTTCCACAGCCGCGGTATCTCAAGCCGCTCGCGCTGATCGCCATCGCACTGAAAGCGATCATTACGGCCGCCGTCGCCGCACTGCTGTACGTCGGCGCGTCTGCCTCGGTGCTCACGTTCGTCGTCATCGCGCATGGAGCCGCGTTCGGCATGGCCAGCGGCATGCTGATGACGGTCCAGTGGGACCTCGTCAAACGCGGCATTTCCCCGCAGTACCGGGGCCGTTTTCTGAGCGCGGCATTTGGTCTCGGCCCCGTGTTTGCCTGCCTGGGCGCTCTCTTTCAGGACGGGTTGTTCGACGGCAAGCTGCTAACCGCCGTTGACTCGGTCTTCGACGGCAGCCTGTTTGGCGGACGATCGTTCGGACTTCCCTACCCCTCCAATTACTGCGCCCTGTTCGGCGCCGTCGCTCCACTCCTGCTCGTCGAATCGATCGCCATTGCGCTGTACCGGCTTCCCGACACACATGAGCCGGCGGCGGAAGAAAACACCACGGCCGCCGAAATCAAGGCCGGATTGCGGCAGTTCATCGGCAATCGCATCGTCTGGTACGCCGTGCTCCTGTACGTGCTCGTCTACTCCGGCGGCAACGCGATCCTGTCGAACGTCTCGCTGCAGGCACAAAGCGAAACCGGCGACGAATCCAACACGCTCGGCATCCAGACCCTGCTCCGCTTCGGCGCCAAGGCCGTCATCGGGTTTCTGCTTGGGTTCCTGCTGTCGCGCGCCAATCCGCGTGCGCCGTTGCTGGCCACCACGGGACTGCTCCTCGCCGGCATGGCCTGGGCGCTCGGAATCAGCGGCGACTGGTTCCTCGCCTGCTTCGGCCTGCTGGGAGCCGGAGAGCTGTTCGGCGCGTACTTCCCGAACTACATCACCGCCGCCTCGAAGAAGCGGTTCGTCCGCATCAACCTGGCCTACATGAACGTCCTGGGCTTCCTTGTCGGTTTCTCCGCGCTGGCGTTCGGCCTGATCTCCGACTGGTGGGGCCGCACGGCGAGCTTCTACGTCGCGTCCGGCATGCTTCTGCTCGCAATCGTGCTCATCGTCCAGCTGCTGCCGGCCCAGCCCGAACAGCGGGATTGATGGGCTTTCCGCAATAATGCAGGGTACACGCGAGCCCACCGAACCATCTGACCGTCGATCGTTGTCAGGCCGCAGAATCGCGAGCGGAACAGCATTTCGCAGCGCCAGATTCACCACGGAGAACACGGAGACCGCGGCGAGGATCCAGGAGTTGAGTGACGATTCTCTCCGTGTCCTCTGTGTACTCCGTGGTGAACTTCCTTGATCGGCAGAGATTGGCGCGGATGACAATTCGCATCGGACAGAGCACTGCAATGATCGTGCAAAACCGGATTGATGCGCCAGCCGCGGTCACGTCTTCGCCGGCTCCGCCGCGGATGCGAATTTCTTACGCGCCCAGGCGGCCGCCCCCAGCGCGACCGCATCGTCTCCAAGCTTCGATCCCCGCACTTCGAACGTATCCCGATAGGCCGGCATCACCCGCTTGCGCGCGGACTTGCTGACCTGATCGATGAACGCGTCGTGCATCGCCTCGAGCAATCCCCCCCCGAGCACGATGACGTCCGGCGCCATCAGGTGCACGACTCCCGCCACGGCGATCCCGATCTGCCGCGCCGCCTCGCGCACGATCTGCTCGACGACCTTGTCCCCCGCCTTGATCGCTTCCGCCAGTGCGCTGCTGCGAATTTCCGCGATGTCGGTTCCCCCCTTCTCCTTGAGATGCGGAGCATCGCCGCGATAGGCCGCCTTTGCGGCTGTGGCCGAAATCGCCAGCCGGCTGGCGACCGCTTCCAGGCATCCGCGCCGCCCGCAGCCGCACAGCGGGCCTTCCGGCATCACCTGCACATGGCCGATCTCCATACAGGTCGTCTTCGCACCGCGGAAAATCTCCCCTTTGTAGACGCATCCGCCGCCGACTCCCGTCCCGGGAAAGACGCCAATGACGCACCGCGCCCCCTGACCCGCTCCGAACCGGTACTCGGCGTACACGCCCGAATCGACGTCGTTGAGCACCGCCACGGGGCAGCCGAAGTGCTCCTGCAGCTTGCGGCCGATCGGCACTTCGCGCCAGTTGAGGTTCGGCGGGTTCAGCACGATCCCCGCTTCCATGTCGACCGGGCCGGGGCAGCCGATCCCGATGCCGCCCAGCTGCTCCGGCGTGAGACCGGCGTCGTCGAGCGCCGCCTTGATCGTCTCCTGGATCCGCTCCAGTCCGCTGTCCGTCCCGGACGAAGCCTTCGTCTTGCGGCGATCGCGGCCGAGAGGCTTGAGTTCGTCGTCGTAGGCCTGGGCGAGCATTTTCGTGCCGCCGAGATCGAAGCCCACCCAGTGCTGCGCAATCCGTTCGCTCATATAGGTCCCTCCCTCCGACAGGATAGCGGATTCAGGGTGGGAGACCAGTCGCGCAGGAATTGTTTAGCGGAGAGCCGGAGGCGACCGCGCTCGGCTCCATTACCAGGCGAGTGCGCTACTCCGTCCGCCACTTGAATAACACTTCGCCGGGCGGTGCGACTTCGATCATCGCCGGCGCAGGCCGAGCAGTACGCAGCGAAGCAATCCCCGCGTCGGTCGCCGACGTCTGTTCGAGTCTCATGTGTCTCAAGTTCGACATGGACTCCAGCAACTTGACCTGCGCATCGGTCACGTCTGGTCCCATGAGGCCGAGCATGTTGAGTGACCCCATCTGACTGAGTTGCGCAGCCAGCTCCGGCGTGA
>JAEUIG010000462.1 GCA_016795125.1 Planctomycetaceae bacterium
GGGCCGCCCGCCCTAACAGGCGGCTGTAACTCGTGTGAAAATCCGGCAATACGTCGAGTTTTGGCAGTCTCGTTGTTGCTGGCGCCTGAGACTGGACATAGGATAAGAGGACCAGTACGGCGGAAGCCGGAGCATTATTGAACGAACCGTCGATCGCCGCGGTTCGGGAAAGTAGCAGGACGCACCGGCGGTCGTCCGGGGGGAGGCGCAATGAAATTGAGGGGACGGACATCCAGCTCAATCCTGCAGGAACTGCCGGCCTGGGGCATCAGTCTGTTCGTCAACCTGCTGGTGCTGCTGTCGCTCAACTTTATCGTCCGTGAAGTGCGGTCGGAGCCCGAACAGGTGGCGATCAGCAGCATCATGGAAGAGCTGCACGAGCCGGAATACCAGTTCAGCGCGACGATTACGGACCAGGTCGGCACCGGCGGGTCCGTGGGCGGATCGGGGGGAGGCGGCGCCGGAGTCGGCGACGCTTCCGTGGCACAGGTGGCGACTTCCGCAGTCGCCGGCGTCGCATCCGTGCGTACTGCCAGTCCGCAGCAGCGACTCGAGCAGACTTTGTCGCCGACGCCTGCTCCGTTTGAGATGGCACTGGCGTTGCCGAACCAGAGCGACCTTACGGCGATCGCCGAAGGATCGGCGCCGGTCACCGAGGACCTGAGCCAGGGGAGCGGCGGCGGGGGACGCGGCCGCCGAGGCGGTGGAGGTGGCGGAGGAGACGGCGGCGTCGCCGGTGCAATGGACCGGCTGACGTTCGAGATCGCGGCCTCGCTCAAGGAGCGGCAGACGCTGGTCATCTGGCTGTTTGATTCTTCGCAGTCGCTGGACGCGCGCCGCGCCGCGATCGCCGATCGGTTCGAGAACGTCTACAACCAGCTCGAACAACTCGGCGCAACGTCGACGACGTCGGAGGACGGGGACAAGACATCGAAGAGCATCAACGGGCTGTTCACCGCGGTCGCCAGCTATCAGGATCAGACCCAGCTCATTACTCCGCAGCCGGTCGAAAGCATTCAGGATGTCGTGACGGCGGTCGAAGGCATCCAGCCGGACAAGACGACGCCGAAGGAGAACGTCTTCAGCGCCGTGCGGCTTGTCATCGACAAGTGGGATACGTTCCGCCGCAGCCAGGGGCGGTGGAACAAGCTGATCTTCATCATCACGGATGAAAAAGGGGAGAACGAAGACGCGGTCGCCAATCTCGAAGAAGCGATCACGGTCGCGAAGCGTCACCAGTTCCGCATTTACGTCGCCGGCAACGCGGCGATCTTCGGGCAGGAACGGAACACGATTCCGTGGACCTACGACGACGGTTACGTCGGCATGGCGACCGTCGACCAGGGGCCGGAGTCGGCGTTTCCGATGCTGCTGCAGCTGCCGTTCTGGGGGAGCGGGCAGCTCCGGCTGTCGTCGGGTTGCGGTCCGTATGCTCTGTCGCGGCTGACGGCGGAGACCGGCGGGATGTACCTGATCACCGAAGATACGGCGTCGGTGCGATTCAACCCGGCGCGGATGCGCGAGTACATGCCGGAGTACGACCCGATTCGTGTCCTCGAAACGCAGATTACGCAGAATCCGGCAATGGCGGCCCTGGTCGAGACGTCGCGGCAGACGTATCTCGACTCGATCCCGCTGCCGACGCTGGTGTTCAACGCGGAGAACGACAACCAGCTGCGCACCGAGCTCACGGAAGGCCAGCGGGGCATGGTCGAGACCGAGTACTGGGTCGACCGGATGTGGAAGATGCTGCAGCAGGGGGTGGAAGCCCGCAAGAGCCTGGGTTCGGCGCGATGGAAGGCGAGCTTCGACCTGGCAATGGGACGGCTGCTGGCGATGCGGGTCCGACTGAAGGGCTACAACGTGATGCTGGCGCAGATGAAGAGCAACCCGCGGGCGTTCCAGACGCCGGGGAGCAACGAATGGCGGCTGGTCGCCTCGCAGGAAATTGACACGGGGCCGGAGTTCCGCAGCAAGGCGGACGAGTCCCGCACGCTGCTCAAGGGGGTCATCGACGAGCATCCGAACACTCCCTGGGAACAGCTCGCCGCGCGCGAACTCCAGCAGGACATGGGCTGGAAGTGGGAAGAGGGAATCCACTACGTCGAAGGTCTGGAGAACCGGACCGACGTGGACCAGGAGGTTGTGCGACTGCTGCTGGCCGAAGAGGAGCGCCGCATGGAGCAGCGACAGCTGTCGGAGAAGCCGC
>JAEUIG010000464.1 GCA_016795125.1 Planctomycetaceae bacterium
CTGGCCGATGCGGCGAATCAGTACATTGAAGCGACCGAGCCGTGGAAGCTGGCAAAGGACGCATCTCGCCCGGACGCCGTACGCGACACGTGCACCGTGGGCCTGAACCTGTTCCGGCAGGTCGCGGTGTACCTCGCGCCGGTGCTGCCGAAGTTGGCCGAACAGACCGGCGCCCTGCTCGGCGCGCCGATCACGTCGTGGGCCGATGCGCAGCGTCCGCTGCTCGGGACGCCCGTCGCCCCCTATCAACACATGCTGACTCGAGTCGATCCCAAGAAAGTTCAAGCGATGATTGAAGACTCCAAGGATTCCCAGGCGGCTGCAACCGCGCAGCCCTCAGCGCCCGCCGACGGTCGCGAAGCGCTCGACAAGGAGCCGCTGGTCGCCGAGCACTGCACGATCGACGACTTCACGAAAGTCGACATGCGCGTCGCCCGCGTCTTGGAAGCCAAGCACGTCGAAGGCGCCGACAAGCTCCTCCAGCTCACGCTGTCGCTCGGCGGCGACGTGCGCCGCAACGTGTTCGCCGGCATCAAAAGCTGCTACCAGCCCGAACAGCTCGTCGGCCGGCTCGTCGTGTGTTGCGCGAACCTGGCCCCGCGGAAGATGCGGTTCGGCGTCAGCGAAGGGATGGTCCTCGCCTGCGGCCCGGGCGGCAAGGAGATCTTCCTCCTGAACCCGGACGACGGGGCCGTGCCCGGAATGAGAGTGCATTGAGGGTGGAAGTAGCCGTTACAATAAGTTCTGCCAGTCAGTGAATCACATCGCAGTTCTTGAAGGCCGTTGTCAATATGTCTGCCACCGACACACAATTGACTCCCAAGCAGGATGCATACCGCCTGCTCGACTCCCTCCCGGACGCGGCGACGTGGGATGAGATTGAGTACGCTGTGCATGTGCTCGCCCAAATCCGTGTCGGACTTGCCGATGCGGAGGAGGGCCGTGTCGTCTCGGCTTCCGATGCCCGTGCCCGAATGAAGCAATGGCTCGCCGAGTAGTCTGGACGGACCACGCACTCGACGAACTGCGAGAAATCGCGGAGTATGTCGCCCAACAGGATCCGCAGGAGTCGAGCCGGATTGTTACAGCTGCACTGGCGCAGGCTGACGAACGTGCAGAGTTTCCCGAGAGCGGCGCAGTCGTACCGGAGCTCGACTCCCACTCCGTCCGTGAGATCATCATCAAGCGTGCGTTTCGGCTGATTTATGAAGTGAGCAGAGATCAAATCACCGTCCTCGCCGTTGTTCGTGCGCGAAAGCGACTTGATCGGAAGTCGCTGCGATCCAGACGTCCGTTGGAATGAGCCTCGTCGGAATCAGAAATGCCCCACTTTGATCACGGTCCGAACGAACCTGTCCGCGAGCCCGAGCCGCACAGCGCGCAGCGGACGAAGCTCGGGCTGGTGCTGTTCTCCGTCTATCTGGTCCTGTACGGAGGCTTCGTTCTGGTCAACGCCTTCGCGCCGCAGCAGATGGAAGCGACGCCGCTGTTCGGGATCAATCTCGCCATCCTCTACGGCGTCACGCTGATCCTCGCCGCGTTCGCGCTCGCCATGCTCTACGGCTGGCTCTGCCGGGAATAGTTGGAGTTCAGCCTTCAGGCTGCTTCGTCTCAGCATGCCCCGGTCGATCGCGGTTCGGGCAGCCTGAAGGCTGAACTCCAACGGTCGAACGTGTTTTGAGGCGCTGTTCCGCGTATCCTGCATGGCTCTCTCGTCGTCCTGAGAAACGCGGTCGCCTTTGGCTCCCGGCTAAACGGGCACAATGCTCTACTCATTCAATCTCAACGCAGTCGCCGTCTTCGGCCTGATTGTCGCCTTCACGCTGTGGCTGAGTTTCTACCTCGGCCGGCAGGCGAAGTCGGCCAGCGGATTCTTCGCCGCCGGCGGCGGCATTCACTGGTTCGTCAACGGCGTGGCGTTCGCCGGCGACTATCTCTCGGCCGCGTCGTTCCTCGGCATCTGCGGGATGATCGCCTTCTACGGCTACGACGGCTTCCTGTATTCGATCGGTTATCTCGCCGGCTGGGTCGTTGCGCTCTTTGTCATCGCCGAACCGCTCAAGCGCCTCGGCCGCTACACCTTCGCCGACGCACTCGATGCACAGTTCAACTCCCGCGGGATCAAGCTGACGGCCGCGATCAGCACGCTCGTCGTCAGCATCTTCTATCTCATTCCGCAGATGGTCGGCGCCGGCGCGCTCGTCAAGCCGCTGTTCGGCATGCCGCACTGGGCCGGCGTCGTGATGGTCGGCGCGATTGTCATCCTGATCGTCGTCAGCGCCGGCATGGTCAGCACGACCTACGTGCAGTTCCTCAAGGGTTCGCTGCTCGTGTTCTTCAGCGCGATCCTCACGCTGATGATCCTCAACCGGGGATTCACCGCGAGCGACGACCCCGCGCTCTCCGCGGCACAGACGGTCACGAAAGAATCGGGCGGCAGTACGATCGTCAACGGGTCGCCGCAGGCGCCCGGCAGCGACCTGCGCCCCGTCGGTCATCTCACGAAGCTGCCGGGCGGCGTCGAAGCGACCGGCCCGCTCGGCCCGCTGGAGTTCTTCCGCGTGCTCCAGGGGAGCGAAGTCGTCCTGTGGAAGTCAACCACCGATGCCGCCACAGCGACGACGACTTACTCGGCCGTTCCGACTCCTGGCGCACAGGTGCTGCGACCCGGGAACCTGCCCGCATTCAAAGGCATCCGCAGCGACAAGTTCACCGACAAGTTGAACTTCCTCTCGCTCATGCTGGCCCTGTTCTGCGGAACCGCCTCGCTGCCCCATATCCTGATCCGCTACTACACCGTCAAGGATCAGGCCAGCGCCCGCAAGAGCACAATCGTCGGCATTGCCAGCATCGGTTTTTTTTACGTCCTCACGCTCTACATGGGACTGGGGGCGATGACCAGCGGCTCTCTCGACGTCACCAACAGCAACATGGCGGCCCCGCTGCTGGCCCGCAGCTTCAATGAATGGCTGTTCGCCATCATCTCGGCGATCGCCTTTACCACGGTGCTCGGGACGGTCAGCGGATTGATCATCGCGGCCAGCGGGGCAGTCGTACACGACCTGATGTCGAATTTCCTCAAGATCGACATGCACGATGCGAACAAGGTGCGGGTCGCAAAGATCGCGTCCGTGGCCGTGGGGGCGATCGCCATCGTCCTCGGCATCGTGTTCGAGAAAATGAACGTCAACTACCTGGTCGGCTGGGCGTTCAGCATCGCCGCTTCCGCCAACCTGCCGTCGCTGATCATGCTGCTGTTCTGGAAACGGACGACCAAGCAGGGCATCACGGCCGCGATCGTCGTCGGCATGACGTCGTCACTGGCCTGGATTCTGCTCAGCGCCGACACGTACAAGGATGTCTTCGGACTCCCGCCGGAGGATGCCATCGTGCCGTTCAGCCAGCCGGGAATCGTGACCATTCCGCTGGGTTTCGCGACACTGATCGCCGTGTCGCTGCTGACGCGCCGGCGAGACGCAGCACCGGCGGGATTGGTAGGATAGAGATCAGCTCTG
>JAEUIG010000478.1 GCA_016795125.1 Planctomycetaceae bacterium
CAAAGCCTTTGCTGGTGCCGCAAATGCAAGCACGATACGTGTGCAGAGCACAATCGCGATTCCGCTTGGTGGTCGACGACCGGAAGCTGTTTTGGGCATTAGCATGCCAAGAGTTTTGCACGACTTGATGCGACAAGGCCCGACGTCAAACTGGCAGTCAGCAAGTTCGAAGTAGCAGCGTAGGGCAGCGAGAGAAGTGTTGAGGTCGAGTTTGCACTCGATGGCTTCACTTTGTCAATGGGAGGCGATGGCTTTTTGTCGAAATGTCGAAAGTCTTCTGCGTCGCGGTGTGGGTTACTCCGGAAGCGTGTACTTTTTCGTGGTTGAAGTTGAGAGTTGAGAATGGGTCGATCATCCTCGCTGGCGCTGCGGGCTGGTGGGGGGCGGCGTGTGTGCGGCACGGGCGGTTGGGTTATTCGCCCTCACCCCCGGCCCCTCTCCCGGCGTCACGGTCCGTCGACAAAAAAAGCCACGGGATCAACCCCGTGGCTCGGTAAGGAGACTTGGCGACGGACTACTTGCTGACCATCTCAATGTCGAACGGATTGTCACCTGACTGAACCGTCAGCTTGAGGCCGCTCGTCTTGCCGTCGGCGTACTTATCGGGGACGAGGCTTTTGCCGGGCATCGGCATGCCGGCGCGGCCGTCAGGAGGTGTGATATCCGGCTCGCGATGGTTGATGAACACTTCGGTTTCACCCAGCGCGGTTTCCGCAGTGTAGACGCCATCCGCAGAAATGTCGGCGGTCGCCGAGTAGCCGGACGCGTTAAAAAATATGACGCGACCGCCGGTCACTTTCTGACCGTCGAGCGTGACAGTGCCGGTGACTTTGGCCAGTTCGACCTCAGGCTCGGACGGTCCGCAGCCCCAGGCTCCCACCAGCGCCACTGCGATCAGACAGCGGGCCGACCATCGACGATACGACATCATGTTTGCGTCCTGAAAAGTTCAGCCTGAGTTGCGATAGCCTCGAAACGGCGATTCCGCCAGAGGCAGACATCATCGCGCTTGCAGAGAAGAGGGGCCACGGGAACAACCCCGTGGCCCGGCAGACAGTGCCAAGCCACCCTCTCCCCAGGGCTTCCCCGCGGGAGCGTGCGGGGGGCGATGGAGGAGAGACTGTGCGGCGATCGACGACACACTAGAACTCGGCGATGGGGTTGTCGTCGGCGCGATCGGCGAGGTTCTTGTAGTTCGTCAGATCGATGCTGGCACTGATGAACCGTACCGCGCCGTCTCCCATGAGTACGTGAACGCCGCCGACATGTGCGCTCTTAAGGGCGGCCATCGTGATCGTGCGCCAGGTCGGCGGAAGTGACCAGGAGTACTGCCAGTAAGCGCGGGAATTCGGCGGGAACGCCACGGTCTTGGGCCCATAGCTATAGGCGCTGATGGACGAGGTGCAATAACCCATCGCCCAGGGATGCGTCGCGTCCTGATGGCTGCGATACGGACTCCATTTCTGGCCCGGCGCCGCATCGGAATACTCACCCCAGGAGATGGTATTGGACGTGCCGTCCTGCACATCTTTCACGCCCAGGTTGCCGTTGAGAATATGCATGCCGCCGTTCGACCAGACGTTCATGCCGGACGAGCTGCTGGAGGGATGGGGATACCGGTCGGAGCCCATGATCGGCTCATACTCGGCAACGCCATTGCATTGCCAGTCGTTGTTGCAGGAGTTGTTGTAGTTGAGCGTCCTGCCATGCGTGGAGGACGGGCAGCGGAAGACGGCGATCTGCGTGTTGAGCGCGTCAAAGTGCGCTTGACCGGAGTTCGCCACCGTCGGCACCCAGGTGTATCCACTGGCGAAATTGATGTTGTTGAACACGTTCGCCTGATCGAGATACGGCAGCAATCCGACGTGGGCGACGAAAGCGCGGCTGCGGTTGTTGTCTGAAGTCGTGATCTGCGACGCCGGAAACTGATTGAACACGTCGTGATAATTGTGTTCAGCCAGACCGAGTTGCTTCATGTTGTTCTTGCACTGAGTGCGGCGGGCCGCCTCGCGCGCCTGTTGCACCGCGGGCAACAGCAGTGCGATCAGGATCGCGATGATGGCGATCACGACCAACAACTCGATCAGCGTAAAACCGCGATGACGTCTCATGAGGATCCCCTGAAGTAAGAAACGGATGTAAAGCCGCACGGTCAGCAGCCGTTGCGGGCCATTCAGAAAGGACTCAAAGATCCGCGACAGAAAAAGCCGAGCGAGTGCTTGTCACGAAGGGTCTGGCCATGTAATACCATGATATTCCAAGACCTGCAAGTGGTCGCAACCCGGGTCTTACAGGGGGTGTGCGTCGCAGAAGGTCGGCCTTTCTGGAACCACACACTTACGAAGGATTCCCGTCGGAACGCGGGATGAAGGAACAGGGAAAGCCAATGAGTGAGCGAGTTGCAAACCGTAATTCACCCGCTCTTTGCCCCATCGCCCTCCCTCATTTCCCGGCACCCCGTCTGCCACAGTTTCGCTGAACATGCCGGAAACACTCGCACAACGTGCCTACCGCACCATCAGGCACAAGCTTGAAGAGGGGGCATTTGCGCCCGGAACGCGGCTCGTCAACCGTACGCTGGCGAAGGAAATCGGCATCAGTCCGATTCCCGTCCGCGAAGCCCTCAATCGGCTGGCCAGCGAAGGTCTGGTGTCGCACGTCTCCGGCGCAGGCGCGTACGTGCACCGGCCCGATCTCCACGAATTGCTTGAGCTGTATGGCATGCGCGAGGCGCTGGAGGTTTACGCGGTCCGGGAAGCAATTCGGAACGTCGACGAGGTCGAACTTGATTCGCTGCGAGCGGTGTGTGCGGCGCACCGGGAGATACTTGAAGTGTTCATCGCGAGTGGGCGGCCGCACGGCAGCTTCGACGAGATTCGCATCTGGATGGACCTTGAAGAGCAATTCCATTCGCGACTGGTGGCGGCGTCACGAAATCGCTACGTCGGCAAGACCATCCGCAACCTGCGGTTGATGTCGCGGGTTTTCGGACGGTTCAGGCAATCGTGCGAGTGGCTCAGTCCGCTGGAAGCGACGCGCACGTGCGATGAACACGAAGGCATCGTCGCAGCGGTGGCGCTCCGCGATGTCGACCTGGCATGCCGACTGATCGCGGAGCACGTCGGCAATACGCGTGCAGAATTGCTGCGCTACTTCAGCCGACCGCATTGAGGGAAAGCCGCTCAGGACGGTCCGACGGACAAGCGAGGGGGAGTGTCTGGTCAGCGATTCCATTCCCGCGCCCATGCGTGGGGATTCCATTCCGGGACGCTAGGGCGCGAGGCGGTACGGGGTGTGTGACCTATAGAGATCGGCGCGACGGCGCATGTCCTGAAATTGAGTCGTCTCCAGATTTGGGCTGCGGAGCGCGGTCTCGATCGCCGTGGTCGCCTCCTCGAAGCGGCCGGTTTCTGCATATGCGGCCGCCAGTGCGTCGTAGGCTTCGGGCGACGCTCCCCGACTGGCCTTTACCGCGCGGGCGGCAATCTCCACGGCACGCGGGCCGTCTCGCAGTTTCGCGTCTGGCGCCGCACTCAGCAGCATCGGCAGATTCACCGATGCCAGCGGCTCGTCGGGCGCCACGGACATCGTGGCGTTGTAATGCTCGATTGCCTCTTTCAAGTACCCCGACTGCTGGAAAGCAAAGCCCAGATTGCTGTGCAACAGCGGATCATCCGGCGAGAATTTGAGGCCGTCCTGAAAACAGGCGATCGCTTCGTTCAGCCGGCTCATCTGTCCGAGCGCGATGCCGCGGTTGATGAAGGGCCCGGGTGAGTACGGATCGAGCCGGATGGCAGCCTCGTAGTACGGCAGCGCCCGGTCAAGCTCGCCGCGCTCGAAGTGGAGATCGCCCAGGCTGGAAAACGACTCCACATGTTCCGGGTCGCAGGCGATCGCGCGATCAAAATCGCGGCGCGCCTGCTCCGCATCGCCTGCATGCAGACTGGCCTGGGCCAGATAGAAGTTGGCGTCGGCCGAACTCGGATCGATTTCCAGCAGCTTCTGCAGCACCTTTCGGGCGTCCTCCGGCCGCTGCTGGGCCAGGTCTGCGGTCGCCAGGTTCAGCAATGCGCTCGTGTCCTCGGGAGACTTCTCCAGGACGCGCCGATACCACTCGCGGGCCTCATCGATTTGCCCTTGCTGGGCCAGGCAGCGACCGAGGGTGCCGAGCGCCGCGAGATAATCGGGGACCGCCTCGACCGCTTCCCGCAACAGCGGCTCCGCCTCACTGAAGCGGCCGGCCTCCATCAGATGCGTCGCGTCGACGACGCGATTGAAGTGAGGGACCATCACTTTGATGTCCGGTCCGCTCGTGTCGTCCGGCGGCTGCAGCGAGGACTGTCCCGCCGTATAGCCCAGGCTGGACAGGACGCGAACGTCGCGGCTGGACAGGTTGGCCAGATCGATCTTGCGCGGCGTGAGACTTGCGAGAAAGTCGAGCAGGGCCTGATCCATCTGCTGGAGTTGTTCGACTTCAACGTCAGCCCGGTCGTCCAGTTCGGCGACGTCATCTGGCCGGTGGTACAGTTCCGGGTCGGCCGTCCGGATGTACTTCCATTCCGGCGTGAGGATGGTCTGCAATCCCGACCAGCCGTTGTC
>JAEUIG010000482.1 GCA_016795125.1 Planctomycetaceae bacterium
AGGCCGCCCCCCAGGGGCAATGGCTCGAACCCGCGCGCCCGATAATCCAGCCAGAATACGAAGACGTTCCGCAGGACGAGCCGGCAGAACCGCCAGAACCAGTTCGGATGCAGAGGATCAGGCAAGTCGATGGACGACGCGGCAGGAGCGTCCGCAGGCCGTCCCGAGAGATTCACGGAAGCGTCAGGGCCGGACGGGCCTCGGGTTTCTGTGCTGTCCGTGTCGGTCGTCACAGTGGTCTGGCAACGGGAGTCAGGCTGATTCGCGGAGCCGAGCCGGGGGACTCGAACACACAGACGTGAACCGATTCCCCGGCTTCCGGATGCAGGGCCGGCTCGACGACGAACTGGACCTGCCGCAGGTCGCCAATCGTTCCCCGCACCTGCACCAGATCGCGCGGTCCGATCTGGATGTCCGAACCATTCTGCCGCCGCAGCTCGGCGGTTGCCAGTGCCGCGAGTCGCCGTGCCTCTTCCAGGCCCCCGACGCGCGAAACGGCGACCACATTCTGCAAACGGTGCCGGACGGCACAGAGCCGGTCGAGCTCCCGGATCGCCGGATAGCGCGTCCGCATCAGATCGGGCGACAGGCACTCCACGACATGCGTTCGATCCGCCAGACCGACGCGAATCACGACTGTGGTCGCATTCTGAATCCGCCAGTCCTTGCTCGTGCGACGCGCTTCCGATTCGATCTGGTCCAGGAGCGACGCGCTCGTGAGGTCGAGCACCCGGTCGTTCTCGATGATCGCCCCGAGCAACTCGTGCAATTCGTCGGTGGACATCCGGCCCGCGAACGTGCCGCGCTGCGCGGCATCGCCGTCGGTGAACGTGCCGTCCCGCTGCACGGTCAGCACGGTGTGGACCACCGTGCCGCTCCCGTCGGCGAACTGCATCTGGAGCACGACCGCGCGGGGATCGTCGGGCAACGACCACGTCGGCTCGGCGGCGTCAGTTCTGGCGGCCAGGACCAGCAATACGAACAGCGATCGCCGGAATACTTGCGACATCGTCATCCCCCGTCGGCCTCACTCAGCGCCCGGTCGGCGAACGTCCGCCGCCGTGGACCTGGCGATTGAACTCGTCCGGACTGAAAGCGTCGTCACGGTCCTGCTCCAGAATGTTCCGCAGAAACGCGGAACGCTCCTCCTGACTCATGGCGGACCGCTGCTGGGCCGCCTGCGGCGGTACGACGGCCGTCGCCGCAGCCGGTGTGACGCTTCCGCGCTCGATGGACTGCGTCGCAATCGGAATCGGGATCATGAGCGGCGATTCAACCTCGGTGGCCGTCTCGAGGACCGCCTGCGCAACGGGTGATTGCTGCGGCCGCGAGTTGTCCCAGCCAAAGCTGATGGGGTCCGAATTTGCAGGATCGTCGCCGGCCCATAGCGGGCCGGAATCGGCAGTCTTCAATTCGCTGGACACCTGGCGGACCCAGGCGCGGATTCGCTCGAGCTGAGCGCTGCCGGCGGGGCCCGTAAACAGGCCCCGGTGCGAGCGGTTCTCTCCGTTCAGCGGCTCTCGCAGCAGCGCGCTCATTTCCGGCTGCTGCCGATCCAGTTGCTTCAACACGGCCGCGAGGTTGGCTTCCGTCTCCAGGCGTTGCTGGCGGCGGCCGGTCCGGACGTTGGCGAGCTTCAGGCTGTTCTGTGAGGCGCTGCCGTGGCAGTTGGCGTTTCCGCAACGGTTCATCAGGATCGGTTGTACGCGGCTGACGAACTCGGATTGCGTCTCCGGCCGAATTCCGGCCGCCGTTCTCGTGGTCGCGTTCGTGCCCGACTGGGGAACGCTCTCCGCTCGCGCCGCAAGCCCGGCAGCTTCCGGACTCGCTTGCGCGACGCGCTGTAACAGCGCACGGGCTTCGCCACGGTTCGGTTCGAGCTTGAGCGCGGCGGTCAACTGTTCCGTCGCGTGTTCATAGAGTTTTAGTTCAAAGCACCAATGCGCCAGCGAAAGGTGGTCGCCGGCCGTCGGCTTGTTCATACCGTCGCGCTGCTTGACGTAGGCCTCGTCCAGCGAACTGGCCGCGATGCGGATGTGCTCGAAGGGAATCACCTGCTTCTGAGTCGGCTGCTCGATCAGATAGCCGCCGGGACACTCGGTGATCTTCCCATAGAGCACGCGTCCGTCGAACAGCACCAGCAATGTCGGAGGTTGCTGCCGGAACGCCATGTCGTCGGCAGTCACGACCTCACGGAGCGCCGGCGCCGTGCAGGCGATCGCACAGATTGCGACAGCGACGACGCGGCGCGACAGTTGCCGCCGGCGGTCTCGCTCACGGTGCGGCAGCGGCCGCGAGGGTGTTCCGTCCATTGCCGAATGCCATCCATGGACCACAAAGCCGCCAATGCGGGGCAGCGGAAGGGGCGGGAAGGATCGCGTTTTGACCGGACGGCGTCAACAGGGATTGCGGCACGCTGGAAGCGCCGCTCCGATGTCGATTACTCGACACCGACGGGTTCGAGCTGTTCCGCGACCCGCCGCTTCGCTGGTCTGGCCACTCGACGCAGACGCCGCAGCATACCGCCGTTCATTTCGTAGATTTCGGCCGCCGAATGTGTCGTCAGTGAAATCACTGCCAGCGCCAGCACGAAGCCGCCAATCACATCCGTCAAGTAGTGCCAGCCGGTCGTCATCGTCGCGAGAATGACCGCGCTATTGACGACCAGGCTGAGCGTAAACAGCCACGGGCGGCGGCGCAGCGCCCACGTCAGGAGCATGGCCCAGGTGGTGTGAAACGAGGGAAAGGTAATCAGCCCTTCAGCTCCGCGCCATGTCACCAGGGTCTGGGTGCCATCCCGCAAGTGGTGCAGGTGCTCCAGATACCGGGCCTGCGTCGCGTTCGGTTCGAAGCCGTACAGACTGAACGGTCCCTCCGCCGGCCACAGGCAGAACGCCACGAGGCAGATCCACGTCCCGAGCATGAATTGCAGGACGAATTCTTCGAGGGTTTTCCGGTCGCCGGAGAATCCGACGACGACAATCACCAGCGGCGTCTGCAGCAGGAGCGAGTTGTACACGAGCTGCAAGGCGCGTTCGACGTATGGGTGGGCGGCGGCAAACGCCATGACGTCTGGCACATGCACGTGGACGAGGGCGTCGCTCGTTGCGAGCCACTCGTCGATGAGCGGCCGATTGAGCGCCGCCGCTGCATACATCAGCACTGAATAGCAGGCCGTGTAGAGTGTGACGTGCAGCAATGCATTGAGGCACGCTACGAACGATTCCTCGCCGCGTCGGTGGTAGTAGGCTGCCGCGCCTCCGAGGAGGACAGCGATGACCAGCGGACTGATCGCATCGGCGGCCGGAAACTCCAGATTGTGCACGCGGATGAGCGCACCGGCGGCGCAGACCGTCAGTCCAATCAGGGTCCACTTGATCCGGGAATCGCGCGACATGGCCGTGGTGGTCGGGACAGCAAGCCGGCAAGTGTAGGACGCGGGGGAGATTTGGGGTTTTCGATTTCGGATTTTGGATCCGGCGTGTCCGCCAGTCGCCATTCCACAGCACCAGGTCAGCCGGAATCATCCCTCCAATCGTTCTCACCAGAACCGGCAAGTCCGCTGCGACTTTGCTCCCCTGCTCCTTTGCCCCTTCCCCCAACTGCTCCTTACAATGCTGATGCATCCCATTCCGATTCAGGATTCCCACATCAATGCAGCCACGGCGTGAGGTTTTCCCCAACGTCATCGAGATGAACCAGCAGGCGCGGCGACGGCTCGGCTGTTGCGTCTACCTGGTCCACGACGCCAATGAATGGCTGCTGATGGACATCGGCTATGAGGACACGCTCGACGACATCATCAAGCTGATTCGCGAGATGGACTTTCCCCTCGCCAACTGCAAGTACCTGATCGCCACACACGCCGATGTCGACCATGTGCAGGCACTGAAGCGCGCTAAGGAGATCATGCCGCAGGCGCAGGTCGTCGGGCACCGCCACGCCGCCAAGCTGCTGGCCACCGGCGAACGGATCATGACCTACGCCGAAATCGCCGCGCAGGGCATCTCCATTCCCATGCCGCGCGTGGAAATTGAGAAAACGATCGACGAAGGAGACGTCCTCGAGATCGGCGGCCTGAAGATCGACGTCTGGCATACCCCCGGCCACGCGCCGGCGCAACTCTCATTCCGCATGGGGAAGCTGTTGTTCTCCGGGGACAACATTTACCGGGATGGGTGCGTCGGCAATATCGACGCGCACCACGGGTCCGATCTGCCGTCGTTCATCAAGTCGCTCAAGCGGATTCGCGACAGCAACGTGGAATGGCTGCTGCCGAGCCACGGCCCGATCTTCCGCAAGGACAACGCGCAGCTGCAGCAGACGATCGAACGGCTCGACCAGTACCAGCACATGGCGGATTTCGGCACGTGCGCGATCGACTGGCCGCTGCTCGACGAATGGGATGATGAACTGGCGCGCGGGGAGCCATCGCCGGCGTAGTGGCGAAACCGCAAGCGTGGTGGTGCGCGTAGTTTTGCGACGGAGGCCTACCCGTGCAGGCCGAACGTCTGCAGCAGGCAGGTGTGCGCCGCCGCGCCGTGGTCGCGGGCAACGACCACGCTGATGCGAATTTCGCTGGTGTTGATCATCTGCACGTTGATTATTTCCGCGGCCAGCGCCCGGAACATCCTGTCGCCGACGCCCGTGTGCGTCCTGAGGCCGATGCCCATCACTGTCAGCTTGGCGATCTCGGTCTCGTAGTTCAGCATGGCGCCGGTCCAGGCGCTCAGCACTTCGCGGACCAGCAGCAGGCAGCGCTGCAGATCGTCGCGGGGCACAGTGAAGGAGATCTGCGATTTTCCGGCGTCGCTGATGTTCTGGACGATCATGTCCACCATCACGTCGCCTTCGGCGACGGCCGCGAGCAATTGCGCGCAGACTCCCGGCCGGTCGGGGACGTCGTCGATGGTGATGCGGGCCTGGGAGTCGTCGAGCTGCACTTCGCTGACGACGATGTCTTCCATGTGGGACAACCGCCCGACAACTTCCTTCAGCAACTCGTCCTGGCCGACCGTCGGGCGTCCCCCGTTGGTCTGCCGCACTCCGACCGCCGGAACCGCGACGGTGTCGGCGTCGAGGTTGAAGCCCCGGTGGACGGCTTTGAGCGCCGCATCGCACTTGTCGCGGGCGACCAGGACGGAAATCTTGATCTCGCTGGTCGTAATCATCTCCAGGTTCACGCCGGCCTCCGCCAGCGACTGGAACATCTGCGCCGCCACGCCGGTGTGGGTCCGCATGCCGGACCCGACGACCGAGACCTTGGCGACATTCGTGCCGCTGCGGACTTCGCCGGCGCCGAGTTCTTTGACGGCGGATTCGGCGGCCGTCAGCGTTTCGGCGAGGTCGGACTCGGGAACCGTGAACGACACTTCGGCCGTCCCCCCGGCGCCGACGTTCTGCACGACCATGTCGACCGGAATCTTGTGCGCCGCCATGCTGGCGAAGATCAGGCTCATGACGCCCGGCCGGTCGGGGATATCGACCAGCGACACGCGGGCCTCGTTGCGGGCCAGCGCCAGACCGGTGACCACGCGGCTGTCGTCCTCTCCTTCCGGAGCGATCAGCGTGCCGGCGGCCTGAGAATACGACGGCTTGACGCGCAGCGGCACCCGGAACTTCTTCGCGAACTCGATGGACCGCGAATGCATGACGCCCGCGCCGAGGCTGGCCATTTCCAGCATCTCATCGTAAGAAATGCGTGGCACGAGCCGGGCCGCCGGGACGATGCGCGGGTCAGTCGTGTAGACGCCGTCGACATCGGTGTAGATTTCGCACTCATCGGCCGCGAGCGCCGCTGCCAGCGCGGTGGCGGTCGTGTCGCTGCCGCCCCGGCCCAGCGTCGTGATGTTGCCTTCGTCATCGACGCCCTGAAATCCGCAGGCGATGACGATGCGGCCGTCCCCGAGATGTCGCTTAAGCCGCTCGGTGGAGATGCTGCGGATGCGCGCCTTGGTGTGCGAGGCCTCGGTCACGACGCCGATCTGTCCGCCCGTCATGCTGATCGCCGGTTCCCCCAACTTCTGCACGGCCATGGCGAACAGGGCCACCGATTCCTGCTCACCGGTGGCCAGCAGCATGTCCATTTCGCGCGGCTGCGGCTGATCGGTGATTTCGCGGGCGAGGTCGATGAGTTCGTCGGTTTTCTTGCCTCGGGCGCTGACGACGACGACGACCTGGTGCCCCGCGCGCTTGGCCGCAACAGCCCGGGAAGCGGCGGCGAGAATCCTGGTGGCGGTGGCAACGCTCGTGCCGCCGAATTTCTGAACGATGATGGACACTGGAAAACGGGGTCAGGGGTCAGGGGGCAGGGGGCGTGCTGCGAGCTTTCGCGACGCATCGCAGATGCGTCACGCTCCCGGGACCAGCACCGACATCGGCGCGGCAGGATAGCGAAATCCCCCGTCGAATTGAACGCGTCCACCCGACCCTCAGTGCTTTTCCGCAGAATGGGCCGTCAAGCCTCTCCGCGCGATGATGCGGCATGCAGTTTGCCATTCACATCGTCAGCGACGCGGACACCCCTGAACTGAATGGAGCGACCTATGGCTGCCAGGCCCGAAAAACCGCGGAAACGGCCCCGGATCGTGAGACTGCCGGACACCTCGGACCCGGCGCAAGAACGGGGCGAACGCATCGAGACGGGGAAGATGATCGCCCGCGGTGGCAAGTCGACCGGCCACGTCTCCGGTGCGACGCCCGCTGCCCCGGGCCACAAACCATAGGCCGCCGCAACGGACGTGCTTACGCCCCTCTCCC
>JAEUIG010000497.1 GCA_016795125.1 Planctomycetaceae bacterium
CGACCGGGAGCGACGAACAGCTGATCAAGTCCCGGACGTTTCTGCTCAAGGGAGTGCAGGTCACCGCGGCCACCGAGAACCAGTTGTTGAAAGGGGTCTACGACGTCGTCGTCACCGGCGAGCACAGCTACGAGGACGAGAACGGCGAGAGCCAGACCGTGTACGTGCTCGAAGTTTTCGACCCCAGCAAGCCGTTCCAGTAGCCGGCCAGAAGAACGAACGGCGAGTGCGCAGCGTCGGCCCGCCGTTCGTTGCGCCGCTACTGCCCGCGCAAGGCCGCGCACAGCCGTGCGAAGCCGACGCGGACGAGCCGTCTCGCATCCGCCTCCGGCGGCAGTTCGGGGCACGCCCTGAATCCGGCGCCATGCCACGATGCGTGCCAGTCGGCATAAGCGGAGTGTGCCGGCGGACCGGCGTTGCGCGGCATGGGCCGGCCTCCCGGCATCACACTGAGCCGCTCGCGAATCGTCTTCACCAGTACCCGCGGCAAACCGTCCGCCCCCGCTGTCGCCAGTGACAGTTCGTCGACCGTGACGATGAACTCGTGATCGTCGTCGGCCGGCGTTTCCTCGGGGCAGATCAGCCAGCGTTCGCGTTCCATTCGCGCCAGCAGTCGCTGAGTCTCGTCGACATCGAGTGCAAACGCAGCGATGCTGTTTTCCATTTCGTCGAGCAGGAAATCCTCGGCGTACTGTTCGAGCCGAGTCGGCAGCAGCAGGGCCAGCACCGATTCGATCAGCGCGAGCGCCGCCTGGTGCGCGGTCGGGGCAATGAATCGCTCCGGCTGGTCCAGCCCGCCGCAGGTCAGCAGGCCGAAGTCGGCGATGTCCGCAGCGCGTCGTTCCAAGGCTGCGATCTGCCTGCCGGCGATGTCAAAACACCGCCCCATCGCGGTGGCGTCGGCATGCACCGCGCGGATCATCGCCTGCAGATCGTCATCTTCCACTTCGCGCCGCAACAGCAGCGCGCGAAGCAGGTGCGCGCAGAGCGTGCTGAAACGCGCGACGTCATCATTCTCGGGAATCACGAAGTTTGACCACTAATCCGCGCCGGAACCGGCGTTCGTCCTTCCGCCGTGACGCTTGCCGTCCACGAACACGGTCCTGTCCGGCAGGCCGACTCGGTAGTCGGCGATGCCTTCTGGCGTCACGCTGGTCCGGTTGAGCGCCAGGGAGACGTTCATCACGGGTTTCAGCCAGCCGAGGTACTCGTCGGTCACGGTCGGCCCCTTCAACAGGAGCGAGAGCGGTCGGCCGTTGGACTGCAGCACCTGCGCCACTTCGTGGTTGAACTGGGCGCCATCGAGGATCAGCAATCGCAGGCGCTGGCAGCGCCGCAGTTCGGCCAGCCCGGCGGGCGTTACTTCTGTCCCGGCGATCCCCAGTTGCTCGATGCGTTCCAACGGGAGCCGTTGGAAGGCGGAGTCCGACAAGTGCGACTTTTCCAGCAGCAGTTCGCGAAACCGCGTGTTTGACGACAACGATGCCGCAGCATCGTCGGAGATTCGCACGTTGATTCCCTGGAAGAACTCCAGTGGATGCAATTGCAGGACGGAGGTCACAGACTCGTCGGACAGCCGCTCGCCGTTCAGGAACAGCTGGTCGAGAGGACACTCCTGCAAAGTAGAGCGATCGGACAGCCATTGGTCGTCGATCGTCGCCTTGTAGAAATCGAGCGACGTGTAGGTGGTCGGCTGCGAACGGTCGCGGTTGTCCGGGTCGGCGTCGTAAGGAACGGTGAATGCGATCACGCCGCCGGCGGAGTTGATCTCAGTCACCAGCTGCTCGCGGCGTTCGATCCGCTGGAACTCAACGACGATTGCGGTCACGGCGGCGACGATCGTGACAACCGCGAGCAAGCCGACGATCGCATCTTTGCGGTTCGCTATGAGGGGCATGGAGCGTTCTCGTGGAAGTGCAACGGAATTGTGCCGCATTCCGGTCCGCTTCGCCAAGCCCACGTCGATAATTCTCCGGGCGTCCGGCGGCCGTCGTTGGGAAGCCGCGTTGCGCCGCCGTCTCCGGCCCTGAAAGCAAAAAGCCCCGTAACCACTTTGGTTACAGGGCCTTCCTACAGTGGACAGGGCCGGAATTGAACCGGCGACACCAGGATTTTCAGTCCTGTGCTCTACCTACTGAGCTACCTGTCCTGATCGTCCCAAACCCGCAACGAGGCGGGTTCTTTGCACCCGCTCCGGTCTTCGGACGCGACGATGATGATCGATGGCGGGTTCTCCGTCAATCGTCGACGCAATTCGCTTGTTCATCGGGAATTCGACCCTTCTCGCGCAGCGGATGTTCGGTCAGAATCCTCGCTCAACATCAGCATCATCAACGAGCGACAGCGCGATGCCGGGCATTTTTGAGACAATTACCAGGCGGCTGGCCGAAGTCTGGAGGTCGGATGAACCGACCGGACGCGGGCACTCGTTTCGCTGCCAGTGCGGCCGGCCGCTCTTCTTTCGTAACAGCATCTGCCTCGGCTGCCAGACCCCGCTGGGGTTCGAACCCGAATCCCTGGAGATCACCGCACTCGAATCCGGACCGGAGGACAGCACCTGGAAGCGGTTCGGTCAGAAAGAAGACTCCCCGCTGTGGAAGCGCTGCGAGAACTTTGATTCGCCCGCCGGCTGCAACTGGCTGGTGTCTGCGGACGACGCAGAACCGCTGTGCCGCTCGTGCCGGCTGAACCGCACCATTCCCGATCTCGACGATGCGGACAACGCCCGCTGGTGGCGGTTGATCGAGAACGCCAAGCGGCGGCTCACGGCGCAGCTGCTCGGCCTGGGACTGCCGGTGCAGTCGAAGGTCAGCGAGGATCCCGAACGCGGGGTCATGTTCGACTTTCTCCGTTCGCCGCCGGACGGACCGCGTGTGCTCACTGGCCATGCCAGCGGACTGATCACTTTGAACATCGAGGAGGCGGATGACTCGGTGCGTGAAAAAATGCGGCACGAGATGCGGGAGCCGTACCGGACGCTGCTGGGGCATTTCCGCCACGAAATCGGCCACTACTACTGGGACCGCCTGGTGTGGGACACCCCCTGGCTGGAGAAATTCCGCGAACTGTTTGGCGACGAGCGCGAGGACTACGCGGCCGCGCTGCAGCGGAACTATGATCAGGGTCCGCCGCCGGACTGGGCGGATCGCCATATCAGCGCCTATGCGTCGGTTCATCCCTGGGAGGATTGGGCCGAATGCTGGGCGCACTACCTGCATGTGGTCGACAGTCTGGATACGGCGCTCGGCTTCGGACTGCGGGGCGAAGATGTCGAAGCGGCGGTTGAGCCATTTTCCGTCGACGATCTCTATGACCCGGAGGCGCCCGACGCCCAGCACGTCGTGCTGCTGGTCAATTCCTGGGTGCAATTGACCACGGTGCTGAACGAACTGGCCCGCAGCATGGGCCAGCACGATTTTTATCCGTTCGTAATGTCCCGCCCGGTCCTCAAGAAGCTGCACTTTATCCAGATGGTGGTGAAGGAGGAGCGGGAAGGGACGAATGCCTCGCGGCTTGAGCCTGCAGCGGCGCGCGTAAGTCATTGAGCGGTAAGTGGATGCGGGCTGTCCTTGTGGACGTGAGGTCCTGGTGAAAGACGCCCGCTTTAGGCCTGTCCCGTCTCTCGTGCGGTGCGAAAATGAGGCATCGACAAGTTCGACCGTCTTGGCAACTCCCCGTGCCGACTCCAGGCGGCGGGACACCTCTCGTTCAAGGACGCGACTCATGAAATTTACGGCAACGGCGGCAATCGTGCTGGCAACGGCAGGCTTCGCGCACGCGGCGGACGAGTCGGCCGCCTGGTCCCAGTTTCGCGGGCCGAACGGCTCAGGCGTCGCCGACGGCGAATCGCCGCCGGTGGAAATCGGACCGGACAAGAACGTGAAGTGGAAGGTGACCGCTCCGGCCGGAATGTCGTCGCCGATCATTGCCGGCGACAAGCTCTTCATCACCGCCTTTGAAGATGGAAAGCTGCTGACCGTCGCGTACAACCGCGCCGACGGCAGCGAACTCTGGCGCGCCGATGCCGGTGCGCAGCAACTGGAGAAGTATTACGAAGCCGAGAGCAGCCCTGCCGCGTCAACTCCCGCGACCGACGGCCAGCACGTCGTCTCGTACTTCGGCTCCTGCGGGCTGCGCTGCTACGACCTCGCCGGCAACGAACTGTGGCGGTACGAATTGCCCCCCGCGCGGTTGCCTGGAAACTTCGGCAGCGGTGTGTCTCCGATCGTGATCGACGGGGTGGTCGTGCTCGTGCGCGACACGCAGGACGGCTCGGAGATTCTGGCGCTGGATATCGCGAGCGGTGAGGTGAAGTGGCATCAGCCGCGGCAGTCGATGGTGTCGTACAGCACGCCCGTGGCCTGGAAAACGCCGACCGGCACGCAGGTCGTGGCCTCGGGGCGTGGCCGGCTGGTCAGCTATGACCTGCAGACGGGGAGCGAGGTCTGGTCGGTGGAGGGGATGCCGTCCGTCTCCTGTTCGTCGCCGGTGATCGCGGACGACATTGCATTCTTTGCCGGCTGGGCGCCGGGGGGACCGGACAGCGAATTCCAGATGCCGTCGTTCGATCAGTTGCTCAAGGACCTCGACAAAGACGGCGACAAGGTTCTGTCGCAGGAGGAGGGGACGCAACAGTTTGGCGGCATGTTCGATTCGATGGACGCCAACTCCGACGGGAAGATTGTACGCGACGAGATTGAGGCGCTGGCGAAGTTCATGGCGGACGGCACGAACAGCGCGTTCGCAGTCAAGGGCGGCGGCCACGGCGACCTGACCGAGTCCAATGTCCTGTGGCGGCAGACGAAAGGGCTGCCGTATGTGCCGACCGCGATCGCGTACCGCGGCCAGTTTCTGATGGTCAAGGACGGCGGCATCGTCACGGCCTACGACGCCAAAACCGGCGAGCAGATCTACATGGAGCGCGCGGTCCAGCCGGGGCGGTATTACGCATCACCAGTCGCGGCCGACGGCCACGTCTACTTCGCATCGCTGGACGAAGGAGTGATCACCGTTATCGAAGCTGGGGGAGATTCGCCGAAAGAGCTGGCGAAGAGCGAATCCTTCGGCGAACGCATCTCCGCGACGCCGGCCATCGCCGACGACACGCTGTATGTCCGCACTGCGGGACATCTGTATGCGTTTGGGGAGTAGTCTGTCGCGAAACCGCCAGCGTTCAACGGCGCGAACGAGCAGCAGGCGACTTTAGTTCAGCTCCGCGGCTTCTTCCCAGTGCTCCATGAGCTGGGTGAGCTGCGCCTGCGCTGATTCCAGTTCCTGCGACGCCTGGCGGACGCGATTGCCGTCCCGGAGAACCTGCGGGTCGACCAGCAGGGTGTGCAGTTCCGCAATGCGGGCTTCGGTTGTGGCGATGTCGGCTTCGATCGCTTCGACCTTGCGATACGGAAACTTCCGGCGTCGCTGCGCCTGTTCGACCGTCGACGGCTTCGCACTGTTCGGGTGCGGCTTCGCAGTTGCACCGGAAGAGCGCGCGGACGTCGTCGTCGCCTCGCGCGTCGCCTTTACAAAGTACAGATAGTCCGAGTAGTTGCCGTCGTAGACATCGACGCCGTCCGCCTTGAGGACAAGGA
>JAEUIG010000503.1 GCA_016795125.1 Planctomycetaceae bacterium
GAGTTCCGGCACGATGAAATGCGCCGTCGCTCCGTAGGTCAGCATGTGCCGGGCGTAGGCGTCATGGTACGGACGTGCGCCGGGGAATGACGGCAGCAGTCCATGATGCAGGTTGATGATCCGGCCACCGGCGAACTGCCAGCAGGTTCGCGCCGGGAGAATCCGCATGTAGCGGGCGAGGACGATGTAATCGATCTCATGCTCGTCGCAGAGCTGTTCAAACCGGGCTTCGTCGGCCTTGCCGTCCCCATCGCCGATGTTGACGAACGGGACACCAAATTCCTCCGCCAGGTTCTGGCAGGCGTCGCGATTGCCGATCATCACGGCCGGTTCGGCCGACAACCGGCCGGCGCGAATGCCGTCCAGCAGAGCTCGGGGAGTCTCAGGGCGAAACGTGGTGCAGATCGCAATCCGCGGCGGCCGCTGGTGCTCGTCGCGCGACCAGGTGCGGATCGACAGTCCCTTCAATCGCCCGATTTCCGCCATCCGTCGCCGCAGTTCCGGGATCGGCTCCTGGTCGTCTGGCCAATCCACGCGCAGCAGCATGGCGAACAGCCGCTCCGAGTCGTGGTCGTACATCTGGATTTCAAAGATGTTCGCCCCTGCGGTGGCGACGTAGTGCACGATGGGATCCGCCAGCCCGCGGTTGTCCGGCCCTACGGCAGTGATTGTGACGTGCATCGCTGTTCCTGACGGCTGTCCTCGAACCGGTCATCGTGTTCGGGAGTGTAACATTCGGAACCGGGACGGGTGAGCGGCCCTGCGGGCGCCGACTCAGCGTTACGGGCCGCATTTGACCGATCCGCAGAAGTGCGATAGCATCCTGCGACGTAACTTCTGCCGGAAACACCACATCGATTGAGGCTAGCCAGACAGTATGGGTCGGAATGAACGTCAACGTGAGATTTCCCGCCGCCGCTCGCGGCGCGTCAAACTGAAGAAACTGCGCACCCGCTTTGCCGCGGCCAAGACCGAAACGGACAAGTCCGCCATTCGGGCCAAGGTCAACCGGATGTGTCCGTTCGTTGTGCTCGAGAAGTAGTCGAACCCCTCACGGGATCTTCCCTGCGGTCGTTATTCGACCGGCAGTGACAGACGGTCCGGGACGTGCCTCCAAACACGCCTGCTGCACCGCGCGCCGCCACGGTCTCGCATTCGGCGTCGGCTCGGGGTATCTTGAACTGCGGCGGCAGGATGCGCCTCCCACAATGTCAGCGCCGCGGGTGCCAGGAGGCATCACATCGCGGCGTCCCGCCGAAGCTTCGGAGTTCTGATGATGCACGTTTCTTGTGGCCGCAGTATTGCGGCGCTCTCGCTCGCGTTTCTGTTCGGGTGCTCAGTCGCATCCGCTGCGGACGAATGGGGCAGCATTGAAGGGCAGTTCATTCTGGAGGGAGACGTCCCGGAACTGCCGGCGCTGGTGGAAAAGGGCAACGCCGCCGCCAAAGACGCCGCCGTCTGCGCCGCCAGCGGCGTGCCGGATGACTCGCTCATCGTCAATCCCGAGAATCTCGGCATTGCCAATGTCTGCCTTTACATCCGAAAGGCTCCGAAGAAGATCCATCCCGATCTGAAGGCGAGCGCCGAGCCGCAGGTCGTGTTCGACCAGGTCGGCTGCCGGTTCACGCCGCATCTCCTGATCGTCCGCACCGACCAGGTCGTGCTCGTGAAGAGCGGCGATCCGATCAATCACAACACGCGTACGTCGCCGTTCGCCAACAAGGCGGAGAACCTGATCATCAAGCCGGAAGAACGGACCGGCGTGCAGATCACGATGAAACAGTCAGAACTGAACTATCCGCCGGTGAAAGTTTCCTGCGACATTCACCCGCACATGTCGGCCTACTGGATGGTGGCCGACCATCCGTACGTCGCAATCACCGATGCCGACGGCAAGTTCAAGATCGAGAACCTGCCCGTCGGCGAGCACACGTTCCGCGTGTGGCACGAACGTCCAGGCTACATCAACTGCGGCGAGTTCAAGCGCGACCTGAAGGTCACGGTGAAGCCGGGCGAAACAACCACGCTGGCGCCGTTCAAGGTGCCGGTCGCCGAGTTCACGAAAACCAAGTAGTTCCCGCCGACAGGCGAAACCTGCACACGTCGCAGCCCGGTTGCCGGCCGCAACCGGGCTGCCCGCATGCTGTGAGCGGCATAATGCGCAACCAGATCGGTTTCCTGCTTCAGTTCGCCGCACTGGTGCTTCTGCCGCTGCTCATTATCTGGCAGCTCAATTTCGGGTTTCCGCTGATCTGGATGCCGGCCCTCACAGTCGCCGGCATTGTGATGTTTTACGTGGGGCACCACCTGCGGCAGCAGACGCCTTAGAGGCCGATGATCGTCGGCGGGTACGATGCGTACTCTCACTCTGATCATGGCAGTCGCTTGCGCGTCCCTGGCGGCGGCGCAGTCCACGGTCCAGCCGCACCCGCCGCTCGGCCTCGATGTCTCTCTGCCTGCGGCCAAGCGGATGGCAGGCGCGAATGAGTTTATCCGGGCCGGCGAATGGGACGCGGCCATCAAGTCGCTCGAGCAGTTAAAGCAGGATTTCGGCGGCGAGTTGATCGCCGTCGCTCCCAACCGGTATCTGAATGTTCGCGAAGCGGTGTCCGCGACGTTCGCATCGCTGCCAACCCCCGGGCTGGCCGTCTATCGCCGCCGCATCGACCCTTCGCTGCTGCTGCAGTTTGAAGATGCGGCCGCCCGGCGCGATCGCGCCATGATGCAGCAGGTCCTGCGGGACGGATTCGCCGGCAGTAGCGGCGACGACGCTCTCGACTGGCTGGCCGAGGACGCGCTGGAACGCGGCGACCTCGACGCCGCTCGCATCTGGTGGACGGCACTGCTCCCCCCCCCGCCCGCGGCGGAACGAAACGCGTCCCTGATTCTCAGGTATCCCGATGCGGCGCGCACACCCGCCGAGATCTACGCGCGGCTGGTCTTGTGCTCTCTGTTGCAGGGAGATCGGGCGCGAACAGCGCGGGAGCTGCGGTTCTTCACCAGCCGCTTCGGCGATGTTCACGGGGATCTGGCGGGTCGATCAGGATTGCTCTCCGAGCTGCTCGCCCAACTGCTGAGAGAATCCTCGCAATGGGAGTCCCCCGGCAGTCGGCGACAGCCAGGACCAGCCGTGTCCCGCGTGCTCTGGTCGCAGCCGCTCAATGTTGGCAATCCATCCGACAGCGAACGGGAAGCAGCCGACAATTCACAGATTGCAACGGAGGCTCCCGGCGTCGTGCCAGCGGTCTGGGAGGGGACAGTGCTCGTCAGCAGCTCCGCCGGTGTGCGGGCGCTCAGCGTCGAAACCGGGAAAGCCCGCTGGCCGGCCGGGCCGGACGACGACGGTACGCTTGATGCCGTCACGACTCCTTGGCCGTCTCCGAGTCTGCCGACCATCGGAACATCGCGCCGCAGCGGACAAGTCGCGGGCGGCTGTTACTACACCCGCATAGGACCTCTCGTCTCTGTGCCGTCCATCCGAGGACCGGAGACCGGTCCCTCGGAGTTGAAGTGCTTCGACCTGCTGGCCGAAGGGAGGCCGTCGTGGAGCGTCGCGAGCGATGAACTTCCCGAATTGTCCTCCGCCAGATTCTCCGGTCCGCCGCTGGTCAATGACGGCCGACTGTACATCGCGGTGCGGCGTGCACAACCGCAGGTCGAATCGGGGTTGGCTTGCTTCGCAGCGTCTACAGGACAACTGCTCTGGTCGCGCCGCTTGTGCGCCGCTCTGGCGTCCCCGCCCGTGGCGCGGCATCGCATTGATGACGACGTGCTGGCATCCGGCGCGGGCCTGGTTTTCCAGATTCCAGGACCGGGGGTGATCACGGCCTGCGACGCCGTCACCGGCGAACTCCGGTGGGCCGTAACGTATGCGCCGATCGCCACGGCCGCGCCGCATGCGGAATCGGTGGCGCTGCTCTACGACGGCGGCCGCCTGTTTGTGGCCGCCGCGAACCTGAATCAGCTGCTCGCGCTCGACGCCTGCGATGGACGGCAGTTGTGGGCCGCTCCCCGCTCCGGGCGAATCCGCAATCTCCTCGGGGTCGCGGAAGGACGGCTGATCGCCGCCGGCGACCAGTTGTGGGGGTTCGATGTGGAACGCGGAACAGCCTGGCGGTTCGGGTACGACGATCCCGAAGGCCACGGATACGGCGCTGGCGCTTTGCATGCGGGCCGCGTCTACTGGCCGACGCGCGAGGAGTTGTTCGTCGTCGACGCCGGCACGGGGGGCCTGCGGGAACGCCTCAGCCTCGCAGGACCGGCCGGCCTCGGCGGCGGGAACCTGGTCATTGCGGGCGACTGCCTGCTGGTCGCCTCGGAAACGCATCTCACGGCCGTCGGTCCGTTGAAGCGCTGAGGTCGGCTGCCAGGGGTCAGGCATCGGAAATCCGGATGCGGAATCGATTTCTCACTCCCGGTCCGCCGTCGACCGTCGGCTGTCCGTCCTGCTAACATGCCGCCGTTTCATCCTCCCGCGAATTCCGCTGAAAGTGACCGATGCGACCAATTGTTCAGATTTCCCTCGACCTGACGAACAAGGAAGAAGCCCTCGAAACTGCGGCCATGGCGCTCCGCGCCGGCGTGGACTGGATTGAAGCCGGCACGCCGCTGATCCTGGCCGAAGGACTGCACGGAGTGCGGGCGCTGCGGGCGGCGTTTCCCAACACGCCGATCGTCGCCGATCTGAAGACGATGGACGGCGGCTACCTGGAAGCGGAAATGATGGCCAAGGCCGGCGCCACGCACGTGGTCGTCATGGAACGGGCCCACGAGGAAACGATCAAGTGCGTCGTGAAGGCGGGCAAGGATTTCGGCTGCAAGGTGATGGGGGACAACATGGTGGCGGCCGACATGGTCGCCGCGGCGAAACGGCTCGAAGACCTCGGCTGCGACTACATCGTCCACCACATCGGCTATGATGAGCGCCGCGGCATCGTGGCCCGCGGACTCCGTCAGCCCAGCCCCCTCGACCAGCTCCGCGAGGTCGTCCAGGCGGTCAATATCCCGGTGCAGGCGGTCGGCGGACTGTCGCTGGAACAGGCCGTCCGCACCCCCGAATACGGCGCCCCGCTGGTGGTGCTCGGCGCTCCGCTGACCATCGATGCCGACTCCTTCAAGACCGCCGACGGCAACCTCGAAGCATCTCTGCGGATGATCTGCGAGAAGGTGCACGCCTACGGAGATGTGCGCGTCGGGAGGTGATGCGAAACCGCCAGCGTCAATTGTGAGCGATCGTCAGCTGCGCTACCCACTATCAACTACCCACTACCCCCTCGTTTTCCCATGAAACAGCCTGCCGTCGTCAATTTTGCCAATGAGCGGTTCTCGGTCGAGCTTCGCGAGGTCGAGCGTCCCAAGATCGGTCCCGAGGACGTCCTGCTGAAAGTCGCCGCCGTCGGCGTCTGCGGCAGCGATCTGCACCAGTGGACCGCCGACCACAGCTGGCCCGTCAACTACCCGGTCATTCTGGGTCACGAGTTCGGCGGCACAATCGCGGAAGTCGGTCCGGGCGCAACGGGCTGGAAGGAAGGGGACCGGGTCGTCAGCGAAACAGCCGCAGTGATTGACCCCATGAACCCCATGTCGCGGCAGGGACTCTATAATCTCGATCCGACCCGCAAGGGATTCGGCTACGGGGTCGACGGCGCAATGACCGAATACGTCCGCGTCCCGGCCCGCTGTCTGCACCGGGTTCCCGACAAGCTCGCGTTCGAGCGGGCCTGCCTCACCGAACCCTGCTCAGTCGCCTTCAACGCGGTCGTCAACAACGCGCAGATCAAGCCGGGAGACCGCGTCGTCGTCCTCGGACCCGGACCGATCGGCCTCCTCTGCGCCGCCATGGCGCGACTGCAGGGGGCGATCGTCGGCGTCGTGGGCCTCGAGCGGGATGCCGACCGCTTTGCGATTGCGAAGCAGTACGGCTGCGAGACGATCATCGGCGACTGCAAGCCGTGGGCGATGGCGGCCG
>JAEUIG010000521.1 GCA_016795125.1 Planctomycetaceae bacterium
CGTATTGCGGAACCAGTCGCGTGGTCCCCGGTCGTCGGCCGCGATGGGCGCTTTCTCGGATTGCAATGCGGCGCTGCCGCCCGCGATTTCCAGGAACTGGCGCGCCGCTGAATGGACGGCCGGGGACGGATCTGACCTGTACAGCTCGAGGACCATGGGCAGCAGGGACGCACGATCTTCTGGCTCCAGGTCAATGTACGAGTATTTCTCCAGTGCCAGCAACAACGCCTGGCGGACCGTGGGATCAGGTTCGGTGCGGAGCTGTGCGGCGACGGCGTTCCATTGTGAGACGGCCTGCGGCATCCGCTGGATGATCTCCGTTCGCAGGGAGTTGTCGGGGCCGCCGGCCAGCAGTGTCCAATCGACGGCCTGCGGAGCGACGCCGTACAGGACCAGGAACGCATTGCAGCGTGCGACCAGTTCGTTCGCGGGAATCGAGTCGCCGGCGACGATTCCTGCGATGTCGCTCTGCGCCATCTGTGCCACGGCGCCCAGATTCGAGTCGGACGATCGCATGGCTTCGATCAAGGCGTGCAACTGCCGGGGCGTTGCCCGCCGGACGAACGAATAAAGCTTGGGCGGCTGGTCTTCGAACATCAGCGCCAGCACACCTGCGGCCTCATCGCCGAATTGGGGATCGTCGAACTGCTGTTCCAGTTCGATGGCGATGCGGTCGCGGATCGGGTGGATCAATGGCAGGATCGCGGGCAGATCCTTCCGGTTGGCGGCCAGCATGCCGGCAGCGGCATCGGCGGCGTCTGTTTCCCAGGACGCCAATGACGGATCGAGGGTCGCAAGCGCGTAGAGCGCCGGACGGCGTTCGGTCGGATCGCGCGCCTTGTCGTGAGCGATCTCCGTCAACTTTGGCACCGCGTGGGAGTGGAAACGTCCCTCGGCCAGCAGTTTGACCTGCATCTGCAGTTCGTCGGCCGGCATCTGCACCAGCGTGTCGGCGATTTCGTCGAACGACAGCTCTTGCTCGGCCGTTTCGGGGAACAGCTTCGCGAGCGCCAGTCGCAGGCGATTCCGCGGCGGGGCCGCCAGGTCTGCGGATGCCAGCCGCTGACGCAATGGGGCTGCGATCACCTCTTTTGCGTCCGCCAGTTCGTCGATCGATTTGGGGACCAGCGCGGTCTGAATGGAAGTCAGCGATTGCAGCTTCTGCAGCGAATTATTCTTCTGTTCCTGCTTGAACGCGACCACGGACCAGGTGGAAACAATGGCCGCACAGAGCAGAGCCGCCATCACCAGGGTGCCGGCGGGGTTTCTGCGGACCCAGCGGACCAGCCGTGCGGCCGGACTCAACGGCCGCGCCAGAATTGGCGCCCCGCGCAGATACCGATCCAGCTCAGCCGCCAGCTCGGTGCCGTTCGCGTAACGCTGCGCCGGGTCTTTGGAGAGGCATTTCTGGCAGATGGTTTCCAGGTCTTTCGGCAGCTTCTTGTCGAGCGCGCGGATTTTCGGTGGCTCAACTGTCTGGATGCCGATCAGGATTTCCGTCAGCTTGCCGGTGAACGGCAGGACGCCCGTCAGCATTTCGCGGAGCATCACGCCGAGGCTCCACACGTCGGCCCGCGCGTCCGCTTCGTGGCTGCGTCCGCTGGCCTGCTCCGGGCTCATGTACAGCGGGGTGCCCATGAGGCCCCCTTCGCGGGTCTTGTCCATTTCGCCGCTGTCGCGGCGGGCGAGACCGAAGTCCGCGATATGCGGCTGCCCCTGCTTGTCGAGCAGGACGTTGTCCGGCTTCATGTCGCGGTGGATGATCCCCAGCTCGTGGGCATAACCCAGCGCACCGGCGATCGCGAACATGATCTGCGCGGCGTCGCGCGGCGGGAGCTTCTTCTCCTCTTTGAGGTGGTTGCCGAGCGTGCGGCCGTCGATGAACTCGTAGGCCAGGAAGCTGCTGCGGCCGATGCGTCCCACTTCGTACACGGGGACGATATTGGGATGCCGCAACTGGGCAGCGGCCTTGGCCTCACGCTGGAAGCGGTCGACGTCGGACCGGGTGGTCAGCACGCCGACTTTCGTCACCTTGATGGCGACGCGGCGGTCGAGCTGCGGGTCTTCAGCGAGATAGACCGCGCCGAACGAGCCTTCGCCGAGCGTTTTGAGAATGCGGAACCGGCCGATGACCGATTCTCCCGGCGCGATCTCGAATTCGCCGGCCTGCTGGGCGGCGTCGAATGAACTGAGGACATCGGCGACGCGGGTAGCGCGGGCGGCCGGGTCGTCACCCGGAAGTACGGTGGCGCCCATCTGAAAGCCGTTGGCGTCGTCGCCGGGGAACTCGCCGTTCGCGACCACCGTGGCGCCGTAAGTGTAGTCCTGGCCGTTGGCAGCGTCGTTGTCGGCGGGGGCGACGATCGTCTGGGCCGCGGCAGATGCGGCGTCGTTGTCGGGAGCGACGATTGTTTGGGCGGCTGCGGTGTGGTTGCGGCGCGTACTCTCCCCCTGCACGATGGTCGCCGCCGGCGCCTCGAGCACATGCGTCTTGTCGCCGACAGTGGGAACGGCCGTGTCCGAAGTGGACAGTTCCCGGTCGGCAGTGGCTTGTCCGTCCGACATACGCGGTCCCGCAGCGTAATCGGATACCTGAGCGGCGCGATCCGGTCGCGTCGCCCGTTGGACAGCAACAGCGCAGAACCTCACGCTCCGAAATCATAGCCGGAGACGGGGGGCCGCTCCAGTTGGAAAGCGCAGAATGGAGCCGGATGTTACGGCGAAACCGGCCATATCCCCAATTCCGGGGGGCCTGGCGAGCCGGGCGGCGTAAGCCCCCGGTTCGAACGCTGGCTCACAGTCAAGTCACGCCAGCGACGCAAGCCAGGCCAGGTATTCCTGACGGCAATCTTCGGCACTGACGAACGGCTTCCAGGCCAGCCGCGCGCGGAACCCGTAGTCGCGGTCCGTTTCCATTTCCTTGATGACGTACTGAAAGTCCCACGCGGGGCGGGGATGCCGCTTCGTTTTGAACTTGAACAGGCTGAACCGGATTTCGTCGGCGTCCGAATGCAGCCGGTCG
>JAEUIG010000599.1 GCA_016795125.1 Planctomycetaceae bacterium
ACGCCCCCGGGCACGTTCGACGTCCGACGGTGCATTCGCCGTCTGGACTTATGAGCAGGGGGACGGTGCTCCCGCCGGGCAGTACAAGGCGACCGTCATCCACCATGAAGTCGTGGTGACCAACGGAGCCGTCGGCGCGAAGCCCAGCAGGATTCCGCGCAAGTACACGAGAGCGGAAACCACGGACCTGGTCATCGAGATCGGCGAGAACGAGACGCAGATTCCCCCGATCGAGCTGAAGTGAACGCCGGGGAACGAAGTGCCCAACACGGGCAGCACGCCGTCGTATCCAGCCGTCTTATTCAACAGAGCGTCCAGCAAATGTAACGGGCCTGTCATATATGACGGCACTGGTTGCCGCTTCGCGCCGCTCGTTTTCGAGGCCTGGAACCGCGAGCGAATCGCAAGAGTCTTTCAGTCAGGCATTTAGGACGCATGGCCGTTTGCCGCTTCCGCGACCGGCACGACGCATGCGTTCCCTTGAAACGTCACAGTGATTCCATCGAGTTTGAAAGTCCGTCCATGAACGTGCTGACTGCCAGCCGCACCGTGGCCCTGATGATGCTGATGCTGGCCCTTGCGGGTTGCGGCTCAAACCCTGCGCCGACAACTCCGGCGCCTGCAGATGGCGGCGAAGCGGCGACGACCGCCGCACCGGCGGCCGCCACGATGCTGAACGTGTCCTACGATCCGACGCGCGAACTGTACGTCGATTTCAACCAGCAGTTCGCCGCCTACTGGAAGTCGAAGGCTGGCCAGGACGTCACGATTGAGCAGTCTCACGGCGGCGCCGGCAAGCAGGCGCGGGCCGTGATCGACGGACTCGAAGCAGACGTGCTCACGCTGGCCATCGCCTACGACATCGACCAGATCGCGGCATTGACCCAGAAGTTCCCGGCCGACTGGCAGACGCGGCTGCCGAACAACAGCTGCCCCTACACTTCGACGATCGTCTTTCTCGTCCGCAAGGGGAATCCGAAGGGCATTAAGGACTGGGGCGATCTGATCAAGGAGGGAGTTGAAGTCATTACGCCGAATCCCAAGACGTCCGGCGGAGCGCGCTACAACTACCTCGCCGCCTGGGGCTATGCCCTGCGTCAGAACGGAGGTGACGAGGCGAAGGCGCAGGAGTTCGTGACTGAATTGTTCAAGCACGTTCCCGTGCTGGACAGCGGCGCGCGCGGCTCCACGACGACGTTCACGCAGCGGCAGATCGGCGATGTGCTGCTGACGTGGGAGAACGAAGCGTTCCTGGCCGTCAACGAGTTTGGTCCGGACGCGCTGGAGATGGTGGTCCCGTCGGTCAGCATTCTGGCGGAGCCGCCGGTCACGGTGGTGGATGGAAACGCCACGAAGCACGGCACTCTGTCGGTGGCCCAGGCCTATCTCGAATACCTGTACGCTCCGGAAGGTCAGAAGCTGGCGGCGAAGCACTATTACCGCCCGAGCCTCCCCGAACACGCCGATCCGGCCGACCTCGCGCGATTCCCGCAGCTCGAACTGTTCCCGATCAGCGAGTTCGGGGGTTGGAAGCAGGCCCAGGAGCGGCACTTCAACGACGGCGGCGTGTTCGACCAGATCTACCAGCCAGGGCAGTAATCGCGAAACGACCAGCGATAGAGCGACGCACGACGTCTCGAGACGAGTGACCCATGGCGACTTCCCTGAAAAAATACAGCGTGCTGCCGGGCTTCGGCCTGTCGCTCGGCTACACCGTGCTGTATCTGAGCCTGCTCGTGCTGGTGCCGCTGTCCGCCCTGTTCGCGCGCGCGTCGGGGCTGACCTGGGAGCAGTTCTGGGGGACGGTCGCCAATCCCCGGGTGCTGGCGTCGTACCGGTTGACCTTCGGCGCTGCGTTCGCGGGAGCGACGATCAACGCCGTCTTCGGATTCATCGTCGCCTGGACGCTGGTGCGCTACCGCTTCCCCGGGAAGAAGCTGGTGGATGCAATGGTTGACCTGCCGTTCGCATTGCCGACGGCGGTGTCCGGCATCGCCCTGACCGCGATCTATTCGTCGAACGGCTGGATCGGGCAGTACCTGGAGCCGCTGGGAATCAAGGTGGCCTACACGCCGATCGGCGTGACAATCGCGCTCACTTTCATCGGCCTGCCGTTCGTTGTGCGAACGCTGGAGCCGGCGCTGCAGGACCTGGATCGCGAATCGGAAGAAGCGGCCGCAATCCTGGGTGCGTCGCGCTGGCAGACGTTTCGCCGGGTGATCGTGCCGAGCGTGGTGCCCGCGCTGCTGACGGGCTTCGCGCTGTCGCTGGCGCGCGGCATCGGCGAGTACGGCTCGGTGGTCTTTATTTCCGGCAACATGCCGATGAAGACCGAGATTTCGTCGCTGCTGATCGTCACGCGGCTGGAACAGTACGACACGGCCGGCGCCACGGCGATCGCCGTGGTCATGCTGTGCGCCTCGTTTGTGCTGCTGTTCGCCATCAACATGCTGCAGTGGTGGCATACGCAACGTGCGCGGGGGGGCGCCTGACATGACTCCGCAGCTCTCCACTCAACTGAATTCGCCGGTCGTGCGACAGATTGAGGCCATTGCCATCAAGTCCACCGCCGGGCCCATGAACCGCAACCGCACCGCACAGGTTTCCGCCCCTCCCCTCGGCCTGCGCGAAGCCCGGCTTCCGAGACCGGCGGCAACGGAATTCCCGAACAGCGCTGCGCCGCGGCCCACTGCCGGCAAGCCAAAGCTGAGGCTGGCGACGGACGATCCGCTGTGGCTCCGATTGCTGCTGACCACCATTACGATCGTGTTCCTGTCGCTGTTCCTGCTGGTTCCGCTGGCAGCGGTCTTCACGGAATCGCTGCGAAAGGGCTTCGACGCCTATCTGCAGAGCTTCAGGGACCCGGCCGCACTGGCGGCGATCAAGCTGACGCTATTGACCTCGGCGATCTCCGTCCCGATCAACCTGGTGTTCGGCGTCGCGGCGGCGTGGGCCATCGCCAAGTTCGACTTCTGGGGCAAGAGCCTGCTCACGTCGCTGATCGACCTGCCGTTCGCGGTCTCGCCGGTCGTCTCCGGCCTGATCTTCGTGCTGCTGTTCGGCGCGCACGGCTGGTTCGGCCCGTGGCTGGCGGCGCACGACATCCAGATCGTCTTTGCCGTGCCGGGCATTGTGCTGGCGACGATGTTCATCACGTTTCCCTTCGTGGCCCGCGAACTGATCCCGCTGATGCAGGAGCAGGGAAGCGAAGAGGAGCAGGCGGCCGTTTCGCTCGGGGCCGGCGGTTGGCAGATTTTCCGCCGCGTCACCCTGCCGAACATCCGCTGGGCGCTGCTGTACGGCGTGATCCTCTGCAACGCCCGCGCAATGGGCGAGTTCGGCGCGGTGTCCGTGGTCTCCGGCCACATCCGCGGCAAAACGAACACCATGCCGCTGCACGTCGAGATTCTTTACAACGAATACAACTTCGTCGCGGCGTTCGCCGTGGCGTCGTTGCTGGCGCTGCTGGCCCTGCTGACACTGGCGCTCAAATCGCTCGTGGAATGGCGGCTGAAGCGGCAGTTGGACGAGGCGTCCCGCCTCCAGAACGAGACCTAGTCATGAGCATTGAAGTCCGCCACATTTCGAAACAGTTCGGCAGGGTCCGGGCGCTCGACAACGTGAGCCTGAAAATTGAGCCGGGCGAACTGGTCGCGCTGCTGGGGCCGTCCGGCTCCGGCAAGACGACGCTGCTGCGGATCATCGCCGGCCTGGAGACTCCCGATGCCAGCGCTGATTCAACGGTGCTGTTCAACGAGAAGGAAGTGACGCACCGGCCGGCCGGAAAACG
>JAEUIG010000616.1 GCA_016795125.1 Planctomycetaceae bacterium
ACCGCGAGTTCGAATCTCGCCCTCTCCGCTCACTGCGGTTGGCTTATCGCGCCCGGATGGACCGACGCTCGTCGTGGGCCCATCCTGGACCCCTGGTGCCGCTTCGCTTCGCTTCGGCCAAGGGTTTCCGGGTCATTTGCGGTTCTCGCCCGTACGCAGTTGTCCGCGCCGCTCGCAGTGCGCTGTTGCGCGACTTCCTGTCGTTCCGGCGATTGCCCGTTCCGGCGTTTACTGCCGGTCCGCTGCAGTCTTCGGGATTCCGGCAGTCGTTCGGATACACGGAGAGCGCGCCCTCTCCGGCAAGACTGCGTTTCGTGCCGATTGTGCTGAAGATTCTGATTGTGCCGGCCGATTCTTTCCAAAAGGACCGCTCATCGAGGCCACGAGCCGGCGTCCTGCGGCAGTTCCTGCCGACCTTCAACCGCTTCCATGAGTTGAGAGCAGCGACATGAAACTTTCGCGAGTCCTCAGGTCACCGCACTGCCTCCTGCTGGGTGCTCTCCTCCTCTCGGGGGCGGCGTCCGGCTGTCAGACGACGATCAACGGACAAACGCTGCCCAGCGCCAACTACCTCCGCGACGACATCCAGTATTTCCCGGCCGGGCCGGAATACAAACTGCATAACCAGGAACGCGCCATCGAAGAATGGCGGGCCGAACAGGCCGGCGTCGAACTGGAAACCGGCGGAGCCATGCCGCCGCCGCCTGCCCCTCCGGTCAACTGATCGACCGCAGCAGCGCCACATTCGATTCACCGCGGCCGGCACTTGTTGCCGGCCGTCGCTGTTTGAAGGCCGTCAATTGGCGCGTCGCACAACTTCGGTCAGCGGCTCCCGCTCGGTCGCGCCGCGGAATCCGTGTCGGACCCCATCAGGATCGCGATCCACCGTGTGTCGTCGCTGCTCTCCAGGGCGATCTTCACTGCCATTGTCAGCGGGACCGAGATCAGCATGCCGACAGGGCCAAGCACCCAGCCCCAGAAGACGAGCGACAAAAAGACGACCAGCGTCGACATGCCCAGTCCGCGCCCCATCCACCGCGGTTCGAGAAGTGTGCCGATCACCACGTTGACGACGAGATAGAGGCCAGCCACCGTGATCGGCACCCCCAGCCTGCCTTCCGATTGCAGGATCGCCAGCAGCACGGCCGGTATCGCCGCCAGGATCGATCCCACGTTCGGAATGTAGTTCAGCAGGAATGCCAGCACCCCCCACAACAGGGCGTACTCGATTCCCAGCAGCCACAGCGCAATGGCAATCGGAATTCCGGTGATGACGCTGACCCACGTCTTGATCGCCATGTAGTGGTTGACGTCGGCCGCGATCCGCGTCAGATCGGCGAAGCGCCGGTCCGCGTCGTTGGAAATCAGCCGCAGCTTCTGCGGCAGTCCGGAGGCCTCCGCCAGCAGGAAAATGGCGGTGACGAGGATCAGCAACCCCTGGCTGAGCATGCCGCCGACCGCGCGCATCGTGTCGGTGAAACGCTCCATGATGGCATCCGGATCGGTCCACCCGGACCACAGCGCGCTGGCGTCGTCGACGCGCAGGCCGGACAGCCACTCGTGACGGGCGATGCGGACCTCGATCCACTGATTCCACTGATCGGCCAGCGCATCTGCACGCGGCCCATAGACGGTCGGCCATTCACGCACGAAACGATTGATCGTGCCGCCGATCAGTGCTCCAAGCCCAAGTGCGAAGACTGTCAGACCGATCAGTACGACCGGCAGGGCGAGCGGGCGAGGCACCCCGCGCCGACGCAGCCACGCGAGCACCGGCGTGCTGAGAATCGCCAGAAACACCGACAGCAGAAACGGCACGATCAGCTCAGCTGCCGCCCGCATCCCCGCAACGACCACCACAAACGCCGCCAGCCCGACGAGAACCTTCAACCCGGAGCCGCTGGTTGTCGGCAATCGCGACGCCGGA
>JAEUIG010000492.1 GCA_016795125.1 Planctomycetaceae bacterium
TGCCGATTTGACCGCTTGTGCGACCTGGTCGAAGGTGAACTCCTCCGTGCTGCCGTCGAATTCCCGCAGGAGCTTGCCGTCGGGGCCGTAGAGGCGGTAGGTCGGCGTGGCCTCGATCCCGGCCGCATCGAGGAACTCGACGAGGGGATCGGTGAGCAAGAGGTTCGTCAGGCTGGCGTGATGCCGCTTGAGGAATTCGAGGACGCGCGGCGCGTAGTAGCCCGGCGGCTTGCCGGGGACACCGTCGTGGTCGCAGTTGACGCTGATGCAGACCAGCCCCCGGTCGCTCAGCTCTTCATGCAGCTTGACGACGTCCGGGAAGTGTTCGACGCACGTCGGACAGGTCGTGGTCCAGATATCAACGAGCACGATTTTGCCTGGATGCGCCGCGATGACGGGCTGAGCATCGTCCCAGGAGAGAGTCTGCAGCGTGATGGCTTCGTCGGCGCAGGTTCGCACCGGTTCCGCTGCATCGCCCGGCAACGTCCAGACGGCGAATGCGAACGCCGTAGCGAGCAAAGTCGAATACGAGACCGTACGGACCATCAGATGCTCCAGGCGTCGTTTCAGCGTCTCACTATTCTGCAACTTGCAGAGCTCGAATTGCAAATAGCAATCGTCATTCTTTCTGTCGGCTGCTGTGGCGCCGCCGCCAACTGCGGTAGGATGCGCAGCGACCGGGCGGCTGGGAGCGTCCGGGTCTCGCAACCGAATTGGAACGCCAGACGTGATCGACTGGATCAAGCACGCATTCGCGATCGAGCGCGACTTCGCGCCGACCGCCGAAGAACTCGCACTCGCAGAGCGACTCTGCCGGGAAATCGTCCGCCGTGAACTGGCACTTCCCGCGCTGGCGTTCCTGGAGATGTCGCGTCCTTTGAACTCGCTCGGAGCACAGGCGCTGCACTATTTCACGCCGGTACTGTCGACGATCTTTGACGCCCCTCAGTGCACCCGGATGGCCGAGTTCCTGGACCGCCGTGGTTCCATCGACTGGCTCTGCCGCCGGTTGGAAGAGTTGTCGCGGGCATAGCTGCCAGCGGGCGGAGCGTATCGAACGACCGATCAAGACGTGGAACGATGTGCACCATGCAGGCAGGTGACTCAATGATTCTGCGATCCGGGTGCCTCCGATTGCTTCTGATGCTGTTGTCGCTGGCGAATCGAGTCGGCGCCGGTGAACTCGACGACGGCCGCCTGCGGCTCATCATCGAGACCGATGCCGGTGGCGATCCGGATGATGAACAGTCGCTGGTTCGATTCCTGCTTTACGCCAACGAGTTCGACATCGAGGCGATCATCGCCAACCGTCCCGAGACGCGCGACGGCGAGAACCTGAGTCCCGAGCGGACCGGACCCGGTGTTGTGCGGCGGCTCATCGAGGCCTATTGCGAATGCTGGCCGAAGCTGGTGCAGCACGACCCGCGCTACCCGTCGCCCGAAATCATGCGCTCCCGGACGATCGACGGCACGCAAGGCAGCCTGGCGGGAGTGCAGGCCATCATCGACGCGGTCGATGCCGACGACCCGCGCCCGGTGTGGTACGCCGACTGGGGGAGCGATGACGGGTCGAGCATCAACAACCTGCTGCGGGCGCTCGACGTGGTGCTGCAGCAACGCGGGCCGGACGGCTATGCGCGCTTCAAAAGCCGTATCCTGCTCAGTTCCAACAATGCCTTCGGCCCGCATGCGCGCGACATCGCCCCGCCGTTCCCGTTCTGGGTCGAACCGTTCGAACCCGAGATTGACCGCAAGCGCTGGTATCACCGGTTCTCCGCCGTCACGGAAACTGCCGGCGGGTTTGACCTGGAGCGTGATGTCCGCACCGGTCACGGGCCGCTCGGCGCGCTCTATCCAACCAACACCACCCACCGGCAGAAGGAAGGGGACACCATGACCTTTCTCTACCTGGTGCCGACCGGCATGAACCATCCGCTGCAACCCGGCTGGGGCAGCTGGGCCGGCCGCTACGGTCGCCCGGACGACCCCGATGCCATCCCCGATTATTTCTGGGCCAATCAATATGACGAGTGGAACGGCTCCAGCAGCCGGGAGAACACGATCGCCCGCTTCGCCGCCGATCTGCAGAACGACTTTCGCGCACGGCTCGACTGGTGTGTGCGGCCTCCCGCTGAGGCCAATCATCCGCCGGTTCTGCCGCTCCGCTCGCCCAGGGTAATGGACGTGTCCCCCGGTTCCGCGATTGTGCTCGATGCGTCGGAAACATCCGATCCCGACGGCGACTCCCTGACGTTCCACTGGTGGACGTACCGCGAACCGGGAACGTACACAGAACCTCCCGCAATTGCCGACGCGAACACTCCCGTCGCCCGCCTCACTGCACCCGCCGACGCGGGCGAGCTGCACGTCGTCCTGACCGTCACCGACGGCGGCGATCCGCCCTTCAGCCGATACTCGCGGTTTGTTCTGCGAGTCCAGAGATAAGGTTCGGGCAGGGACACCACCTGTTAGGATGCCCCTGAATCCTGATTCCCAAATCCTGAATCCTCCGTCGCATGACCACCGCCGAAGCTCTCGACGACCTCCGCTCGCGCGTTCTGTCCGGGTATCCGATCCTGCTGCTGCGGACGTTTGAGGAGCAACGCTGGGAAGCGGAACTGTCGGTGCTGGCGCTCGAACTGGAACGCGGACTCGTGACCTGGTCGGTCACGAGCGGCCCGCAGCCGCCGTCCTCGGCGAGCGGCGGTCGCGCCGAGCCGGTGTTGTTCCTCAGCGAGATCGAGCAGTACCCGTCGGAGCACCTGTTCCTGCTGAAGGACTTGCATCCGCACCTCCAGGATGCGCGCGTCGTCCGCAAGCTCCGCGACATGCTGCCGCAACTGCAAAGCGAGCAAAAGACGCTGCTGCTGATGGGGCCGGTCGACGACGTCCCGCTGGAACTCAGCAAGGACGTGACGATCGTCGAACTGCCGCTGCCCGGCATCGAGGAGCTGAGGCAGTCGTTGCTGAACGTGATGGCCGAGCGTGACGCCCCCGTCGACCTGGACGTCGACGCCCGGCAGGAAGAACACCTGCTCAACAGCGTGCTCGGCCTGACGGCCCAGGAAGCGGAGAAGGCCTTCGCGCGGGCTCTGCAGGGACGCGAGGAAATCAATGACGAAGTCTACGCAGCGCTGGTGGCCGAGAAGCGTCACATGGTGCAGGGGGCGCGACTGCTGGAGTTTTTCGACCTCGACGAGGGCATCGACGACATCGGCGGACTGGATGGACTGAAGGAATGGATTTCGCAGCGGTCGGAGGCGTTCAGTGTGGATGCTCGCGAACGCGGGATCGGCAATCCGAAGGGGGTGCTGCTCGTCGGCGTGCAGGGGTGCGGAAAGAGTCTGAGCGCGAAGGCGATCGCCCGGCGATTGGGCTTCCCGCTGGTGCGGCTCGACCTGGCGACGCTGCTGGAGGAAACACGCGGCAGTTCGGAACAGAACCTCCGTGACGTGTTGCACGTCATGGAAACGATTGCCCCCAGCGTGCTGTGGATGGAAGAAATCGACAAGGCGTTCGCCGGGTTCGACGACGAAGCGGCGACGACCGATGCGACGCTGTCGCGCATCCTCGGCCGGTTCCTGACATGGTTACAGGAACATCGCGAGCCGGTATTCGTCGTGGCGACGGCGAACAACGTTGGACGGCTGCCGCCGGAACTGCTGCGGCGCGGCCGGTTCGACGAGTTGTTCTTCGTGGACCTGCCGAACTATGCCGAGCGGAAGGCGATCTTCGACATTCACCTCCGCCGGCGCGGCTGGAAACCGGACAAGTTCGACATCGACGATCTGGCCGAGCGGACCGACGGTTTCAGCGGCGCGGAGATCGAGACGATTGTGAATTCGGCCGTCATCGAGTCGTACAGCCAGGGGCGGTTGTTGTCGCAGGACGATTTGCTGCAGTCGCGCGACGTCACGGTGCCATTGTCGGTCACGATGGAGGACCAGATTTTCCAATTGCGCGAGTGGGCGCGGTCGCGCTGCCGCCCGGCGACGCTCGACAGCCGTCTGCAGCAGGTGATGGAAGAGGAGACGCGACGCGGCGAAACGGACACCGCCGACGGCGCCGGCCTCGCTCCCGTTCACAAATGGAAACAACTGGCCGATCACGGTCAGGTCGATGCGGCGCTGATCGAACTGGTGCGCCTGTACGAGTCGCTGCCGCTGAACCGGCTGGAGTCGGAGTTCTCCGCCTGCATGCCGACCACCGGGGAATACGGGCTGGCCCTCAAGGGGAATCCGAAAGTCGTGCTGTGGACGCGGATCAGCAAAGAACTGGTGGACCTGCTGACGCGGTTCATCGAAGGCAAGCGGCTCTACCTCCACCCGACCGGCGCCGAGGCGTACGGCAGCGGCCGGCGGCTAACGCTGCCCGTACTCGACACGCTGCCGGAAGAGCGGGCGACGAGTCCGGCCTGGCTGCCGACGACTTTGCGTCTGATTCCCTCGGGTCGGGGACCGCAACTGTCGCGAGTGACACGCATCCGCATGGGCCGCACAACGTGATTGCTCACCAAGGTCGTGATGGTGCCGGGAGGGCGAGGCGGCTTTGCACAATAATTCAGGGGACAGGCAAAGCCCACTCAACTGGTGTGCCCGTCAATCATTGTCAGCCGGCAGAATCGCGAGCGAAGCAGCTCTCCCTAGCGCCAGATTCACCACGGAGGACACGGAGACCACGGAGAAGAACCAGGAGTTGAGCG
>JAEUIG010000678.1 GCA_016795125.1 Planctomycetaceae bacterium
GAGGGCGCAGTCACCCTGGACAGCACCAAGATCACCGATGCGGCCGGGACCGGACTGCTGATCGCCGACCGCGAAGGGAACACGCTCGTCAATCACGGTGACATCATCGGCGCCGACGGCCAGCTCGGAGTCGACGTGTCCAACAACGACGGCGAAACCTGGTTCAACGAACTCGACGCAACGTCGGAGAACGCCACCGCGGTCTTCTCCCGCGACAGCGGGCGATTCTCCGTCCTGACCGGCGACATCAACGCCGTCGGCGGCGCGGCCGTCGATCTGGAAGGCACCGAACTCAATATGAACTTCAACAAGGTGTCCGCGTCGGGCGGCGCCTACGGCATCCGCATCGTGGACGCCGACGGCGTGTTCGCCATCACGGGGGCCACGGCCTTTGCCAGCGGCGGCGTGATTCAGGACGCCGGCACGGGCGTCTATCTCAAGAACGTGGACATGTTCGGCGTCGTGGGACTGGACCTCGACGACAACAACGTCGGCCTGGAAGCGGACAACGTCGAGCGCCTGGCGCTCACCAACATTCGTGTCACCGATTCGACGTCGCACGCTCTCGACCTGCTGAATGTGGACCAGTTCCACTCCATCAACAGCCAGTACCTCAACAGCGGCAGCCTGGATGCCGCCATCGTGTATGAAGTCAGCGAGGCGGGAACGCGCGTGATCTCGATGAACTCCAACACGATCAACGCCACGGTCGGCGACGGCATCCGCATCGAGGGCCTGGCCGGCGCCGCCGGGTCCAGCCTGAACTTCTCGTTCCAGGGCAACGCGGTGAAAACCCACGCGAACTTCGCCAATGCCGTCTCCCTGGACTGGAACGGCATCCTGCTCGCCAACGCCATCACCAACGGCGTCCAGACGCTGGGCAGCGACAGCGTCGGATTTGACTTCACTACCACCGGCACCTCTCTCGTTCAGATTGGCCTCGGCAGCAACGTGATTCAGCTCGACGGCACGCAAAGCACCGCCGTCTTGATGAACACCGGTGGACCGGCGGAGATCGTGATCGGCGGCAACCAGATGACGTTCAACGGCATCGGCAGCACCGGTCTCGACTTCACGCTCGCGGAATCGGCCGATGTCTCGATCCTGTCCAACACCCTGGTCGATGTCGGCGGCGGCGGCACGGGCATGCTGTTCCGCTCGCTCGATGGACCCTCCACGATCGAGATCGAGCAGAACGCCCTCGACTTCCGTGGAGCCGGCGCCCTGGTTGATCGCGGCATCATCTTCCAGACCATCACCGACACGGTGACGTTGAAGGGGACCAAGCTGAACTCGATCCTGAACGCGACGACGCCGTTCTTCGTCCCGGCCGGCACGACCACCGGCAAGATCAACATCAACGGCACGAACCTGCCGCAGTAGGCGGCCAGCATTCAGCAGTCAGCCGTCAGCGAGAGACGTCGGTACTCGCGCTGCGTTGGCTGAGCAATGGTCGCTGACCGAGGGTGGCACGCCCCTGAGCGGAGCGAAGGGCGTGGTGCATGGCGACAGGCGCGCATTCTCTCTCGCGATGAGGACCAAGGCCGGTTGCGCGCCACGCCCATCCCGTTGGTCTGGGCGTGCCACTCGGACTCTCTAAATCGTCTGCTCGACCACGGCCGCTGCTTGATCGTGCATTCGGGGTCCGGGCTGCATATCCTGTAGAGCGGGTGTCGTTCCGTTCGCGCAACCCGTGAACCACACGGATCAGAGTGCTATGGCCCACATCGGCTCCTGGAAGCGGTTGTTCCTGTTCCTCATGCTGCTCCTGCTGGCAGGCGGCGCACTCGCACCGGAAACGGCCATCGCACAGGGGCGGCGCTCTCGTCGCACCGCGCCGGCCGACACGCCGCCGGAACCGCGGTTGTACACGTCGCGCAATTTCAAAGTCATGACGGACCTTCCGCCCAATGAGGCGGAGGAACTGCTGCAGCGGCTGGAGACCATGATCAAGCTCGTCTCCGCGTATTTCGGCCGTCCGAACGTGCAGCCGATCGAGATGTTCGTCTTCGACGATTTCAGCCACTGGAATGAATCCCAGCTCGCGCAGCTGGCCCCCGAGGGCGTGGCGATGGTGCGCGGCGGCGGCGGACTCACCATGTCCACCACGCTGCGCGTCGGCACGGACATGGCCACCCGTTCCATCGTCTACGCCGGCGCCGACCACGGAACTCCGCAGCACGAGGCCGTCCACGCCTATTGCAGCCAGGCCTTCAACACCTGCGGACCGGTCTGGTATGCGGAAGGCATGGCGGAGGTCGGCAACTACTGGGTCGAGAACGACAAAAGCGTCACCGCCGATCCCCGCATCCTCGAGTATCTGAAATCGCAGGACCCGCGCCCGCTCAACGACATCGTCAACAATCCGCTCGAAACCACCGGCGACTCCTGGCAGAACTACGCCTGGCGCTGGGCACTGTGCCATCTGCTCGGCTTCAATGAGAATTACACCAAGCGGTTCAAGCCGCTGGGACTCGCGCTGCTGGCCGGACAGGACGCGAACTTCTGGGAAGTCTACGGCTCGCAATCGCACGAAATCGAATTCGAGTACCTGCAGTTCCTCGAGAACGTCGAACCGGGCTATCGCTGCGACCTCGCCAGCTGGGACTGGAAGACGAAGTTCCAGATGCTCCGCGCCGACGCGCAGGTGCAGGCGGTGATTCGCGCCGATCGGGGCTGGCAGGCGTCGCGACTCCGACTGAAGGCCGGAACCAGCTATGCCTGCAAAGCGACCGGCAAGGTGAAGCTGTCGAAGGACGACACGGAGAGCACGGACGGCAACGACGGCGCACTGATCGGCGTCGTCATGCAGGATTACAAACTGAGCGAACCATTCGAACTGCCGGTCGACGGGACTTTCGAGGCTCCCTTGGACGGCGACCTCTTCCTCCGCTGCCGCGACGCCTGGGGCAGCGTCGGCGACAACAGCGGCAAGCTCACCGTGCGCTTGAGCCTGCCGGAAGAATCCAAGACGGCAACGCCCTGAAGCGACGGCGTCGGAGTACAGCCTTCAGGCTGCTTGATCTCCCCCTTTAGCGACGATCACGATTGGGACACTCGGCAGGCTGAAGCCTGAACTCCAACATCCAACAAAAAAACGCCGCCGAAGTTCATTCGGCGGCGTGGAGTGTTCTTTACTCGGACTCAGGTCTTGACCTGCTCGAACGTCCGTGTCGGAGCCGCCACCTTGCGGTAACCGAGGTCGCGAATAACCTCGAGCACTTCGCTCCAGGTCGGGAACTGTCGTCCGCTGCGGCGCTTGTAGTCATCCATGGCGCGCATGAACTCGACTTCTTCCGGCTGGTAGTCGCGTTCGCAGGTGGTCGGGTCGATCTGGCGGCGACGCTCGGTCTTGCGGCGGTCGGCGGCACGCCGCTCCTGGCCGGTAAAGGCGACGCTGATGTCGCCGAGGTCGCCGCGACGGTCGATCATGAGTCGTCGGCCGTTTCGCCGACGATCGGTCTCGACCACGGCTGTGGTCTGCTCAGGCATACAGGGGGACCTTTCAGGGGAGGAAAGTCAGGGGACTGACGGCGGCCGCGCGGCGGGAGGGAAAACGTGGCAGGAGCCCGCAGGGCACTCAGTGCTGTCGGCCGCAGCCAACAACGGCAAAATGAACCTGTGCCACCAAGTGCATTCGCCGGCGCTCCATCGCTCGAAGTATGCCCCGCGAATCGCCACCCGGAGGAGATTGACGCCCGGGCTGAATGGAAAAGCTGGAAAACCCGACGCGATCCTGCACGGCACGCCGGTTGTGCCGGATGTCACGGTCGTATCGGTGCGGGAGAGGGGCGAACGCGCAAACCCGACACTTTTCACCGCTCACCAGACACCCGCAAGATCAACTCGGCGGCGCCTCCACCGGAATTCCCTCGAACCATTCTTCCAGCACCGAGTCCATCGTTTCGCCCACCTGCGGCCAGGGAGCGCCCCAACGGATGTCGCCCGGAGCGATCTTCGCATCCTCCATCTCGTTGCTGTCCCCCAGCGTGAGGACCACGGCGTCCGTCATGATCTGCGCTGCACTCTGCGCATAGCCGACATAGGCCGCGCCCGAATCTCCGCCAACCTCCTGCCCGGGAGAGGAGTCGGCCAACATCGTTCGCTCCGCCGGCGGACGCGGAGCGCCGTTGCGAACGGCAACCCGGCCGGGCGCCACGGCATTGGAAGGCAGCCAGAAGACGACCGCCAGCACGAGCGCCGTGGCCACCAGCGCGGCCATCGCCCGTCCCACGGCAGTCGAGGTTGCGGCTGTCGCCGCCGGACGCGGCTCCTTACGCCGGATGTCCGGCGTGCACCTATTCACAACGTCGTCGGACACGTCAATCGAGGCCGACACGCGCCGCCAGCGGGCGATCAACGGATCGAGAAACTGCGCATCGTCCCAGCACGCCCGGCAGGCCGCGTCGCTGCACTGCTCCAGGTGCGCCGCGAGGCCCGCAGCAGGGGATTCGCGTCGTTCGACCGCCGCGTCAATTCCGGCTCTGAATTCGGTGCAGTTCATGGTGATCACCCGCATCTCGACGATCGCGACTCATCCCGGCCGTCGTCCGCCACGACGCCGCGCCGTCTCAACCGATCGGCGAGTTCCTTCCGCGCCCGATGCAGCCACGTCTTCACAGTACCTTCGGGGACATCCAGTCTCCGGCCGATTTCGAGGCAACTCAACTCCTGCAGATAAAACATCCGAAACACCGCCTGGTACTCATCGCGAAGTTCGTGCAGCCCTGTTTCCAGTTCTTCCGCCAGGTCGCGATTGCCGTCGCCGGCGGGTTGGACGATCTCGGGAAGTTCGGCGCGTGGGGCAGGGCGGTCGCGCCGCCGGGCGAGGGCCGTCCGGCTGCGGTTGGCCGCGATGGTGAGGACCCAGGGGAGGATCGGACGGTCACGATCCCAGTGATGCAGGCTCCGCACGGCGCGCAGGAGCGTCTCCTGCATGGCGTCTTCCGCGTCGTGCCGGTTCCCCAGCATGCGCAGGCAACGCGCGTACACGACGTGCTGAAACTGCTCGACAAACTGGCGGATCGCTCCCGCATCGCCGTTCAGACAGCGCCCGACCAGTTCCTGAATCTCGCTCGGCAAAGGAGGCTGTCCTCACCCAAGCGCTACCTGCGGCCGCCCCCGAGGGTTTCAGCAAAACGGCCGCAGCGCTCGCGAAATCAGCGCTGCACGACGTCCCGGATGAGCATCTTGGCCGCCTTGTAAGCGTGCCGGACGGCGAATACGCGCGTCTCGATCTGCTCTTCGCCGAAGTAGCGGCCGATCTCGCTCGGCGGCAGACCCGCCAGCGCCAGCGTCAGCGGCAGGAGTTCCATGAACTCTTTGTACTTCCGTTGAGTTTCGTTCTGGTTCGCCTGTGGTTCAGTCACGGCGGAATTCCTTGGTGCATGCGCAAGAGCGGGAACAAGGCCCGGGGGATCAGAAACAGTACGCCCGCGCTGTCACTACGCCGGATTCCGGCCAGAAGTGGGAACGGATTCCGACGCCCGGCCACAACGACGTCCCGTTTCACAGAGTCTCCCGCAGCAGGCTTCAGCATACCGCGTAAGATCGTGCCGGTACAATCGCGAAACGATCCGGAAGGCCCTTGTCCGACCGTGGGTTACCACGCGGACAAATCCGGAGCCGGCGGGATCTGAACTCCACGTTCCGCGAAGAACGGGATCAGGCGTTCGTAGTACGCACGCGTTCGCTCTGGCTGGAACGCCTGGTAGAGGTTGCACCGGCCGAGCATCTGCACTTCGACCAGCAGCTCGTCAGTCGTTGATTCCAGAGGGTACGGCTCCTCGCGACAGCACGCTTCCTCCCAGAGGTCGAGGCGGCGCTGGTCGCGATAATGCACGATTGTCTTGAGCTGCTCGATCCATCGCGATTCGCGTGGCGTCAACGGTTGACGAACCGCTGCGACTGCGGACGCCAACTGAACGACGGTTTCGCACAGCCCCATGGGCTACGTCGCCGGCCGGCGCTGCAGGTAGTTCTTGATGATGCTCGCGGCCTGATCGGGAACATTTCCGCCGTTCATCCCGCCGCCGCCGGGCTGCGCCTTCGGCTCGGGCGGCTTCGCGCCGGTGGTGGACGGATCGGGCAGCTTCACATCCAGAACATCGTCCTCCGGAGCCGCGGCTGCGGGCGCAGCCGTCGGAGCCGCCGCCGGGTACCCCCCCTGCAGCGGGTAACCCATGTTCGGCATGTAGTACCCGGGGTACATCTGCGGCTGCGGATACGCCGGATACCCGTAGGGCTGCGGCGCGTATTGGGGAGCATAACCTGGCATGGCCGGATAACCCGGCGGCATCGCCTGGAACATGGCGGTGTCCCCCATGCTGACGGGCACCGCCGCTGCGGCCGGTCCGGTGTAGACGGGAACCTCCGTCGGCGTATCCGCACCGTGGATCATCGCCGTCTCGTCCGCCGCCGCAGGAGTACTCTCCGTGTCGGGCGCGGCCGCCGTCGCTGCGGTTTCGTCGCCGATGACGACTTCAAACTCCAGCTTGCCGACGGTCACCCGGTCGCCCGAATTCAGTACGGCCGTCCCGCGCACGCGGTTGCCGTTCACGAACGTGCCGTTCGTGCTCCCCAGGTCGCGGACGCGGACGGTGTACTCGTCATGCGTGAATACGCAGTGGTGACGGCTCACCAGTTCGCTGTTCGGCCGCAGGTGACAATCTTCTTCCCGTCCGATCAGAAACCGTCCTGTCGGCAACGGAATCGTAGAACCCTGCTGACGCGCAGACAGCACCTTCAAGATCACTGCTAGCATCACAGCGTCATCTCCCACTCGTTCAACAGTTCGGGGCTGCGGCGTGAGACCGCCGCAAGGAAATGCTCACTCTGTTCCGACTCCGTGTTTGCCCGTCGCGTGATGACGATGACGCAATACGAATGAACTTCAGAGGCCGCCGCACGACCGGTTGGCGAATCCGCCAGACAGGACGCGATGATGGGGAAAGAGATGGGAATTCGGGGCCTTGGGCTACGCTACCACCGGTCTGCGGGTGTGTCAACGGCCAGAGCCGGGACGTTGACCGGGAGCGGCGACTTCCGCATGGCGCGCCCGCAGACTCAATCGTCGATCCCGCCGTCGTCGGTTCCGGCACAGTTCACCGATTGTCCCGGACAGTTCGTCTCCCGCGATCTCTGCCGGCTTCGACGATGGATTCCGCAGACAACTTTGACCGCAGCCCGTCGTGGACCGTATAGTTGCGGGATCGTCCTTCATGTCCGCGGCCGACGTGTGCCGGCGCCGAGCGATCGCAAGCCCGGCGAGGCCGGTTCGAGGCGCCCATGGCATCCCCAGCAGACACCCGCTCGCCGGATTCTGCATCGGAGCAAGTGCCCGCCCGCAGGCTGGGCAAATACCGCATCGAGCGCCAACTC
>JAEUIG010000683.1 GCA_016795125.1 Planctomycetaceae bacterium
TCCCATACAGGAACGTCGGATGCGCCACCGCAGGTGAGGAACTGTTCATGGTTCTTCGCAGTCGTCGGTCAATGGAACAGCCGCGAACTTCGATCTCCCCTCTCCCCCCGGGAGAGGGGCCGGGGGCGAGGGCCAACGACCGTCGACCTGCCCCGCATCACCTACACGGCCTCCTCGATCAGCGTCCCTTCCACGAACGTCAATCGCTCATTGCGGCCCAGATGCGGATATGTAAGGCGATGCTGATCGAGGCCCAGTTGATGCAGGATGGTCGTGTGAATGTCGCGCAGGTGGTACGGCTTCTCAACGGCGCGCAGGCCGATCGCGTCCGTGGCCCCGATGGTCTGGCCGCCGCGAATGCCGCCGCCAGCCAGCCACATGGTAAATCCAAGATTATGATGGTCGCGCCCCTTGCCTCCCTGCGCCTCCGGAGAGCGGCCGAACTCTCCGCCCCACAATACCAGCGTGCTGTCGAGGAGCCCGCGCTGCTTGAGGTCGGTCAGCAGTGCGGCGACCGGCCGGTCGGTCTCGCCCGCTTTGCGAAGATGGTTCTCCTCGATGTCGGAGTGGGCGTCCCATTGCATGTCGCCGGGTCCGCCGCCAGACACGACGCACACAAATCGCACGCCCTGCTCCACCAGTTTCCGCGCCAGCAGGCAGCGGCGGCCGTAGTCGTCTGTCGGCGCCGTGCCGACGCCGTACAGTTCGAGCGTCTCCTGCGTCTCCTGAGACAGGTCGAGAACTTCCGGCGCTGCCGTCTGCATCCGGAACGCCAACTCGTACGCGCTGATGCGCGCTTCCAATTCCCGGTCGCCCGGCGTCAGCGTCGCCTCGTTCAGGTCGCGGATCAGTTTTGCCGTCTGCCGTCGCTGGGCCGGATCGACGCCGGCCGGCAGGTCAAGATTCAGAACCGGCCGACTGCCGGGGCGGAACATCGTCGGCTGGTACCCCGCCGGAAGAAAGCCGTGCATGTACATCGGCTGGCCGGCTTCCAGCGCGCCGAGCGGATCGGGCAGCACAACGTATCCCGGCAGCGAGTTGCTCTCGTTCCCCAGTCCGTACAGGACCCACGACCCCATGCTGGGAAAGCCGGGGAACACGCGGCCAGAGAACAACTCGTACTGCGCCGCCGAGTGGACGACCATGTCGCCGTGGCACGAGCGCACGACGGCGATGTCATCGATGCACTGGCTCAGATGCGGAAACAGGTCGGACACCTCGATGCCGCTCTCGCCGCATTTGCGAAAGCTTCGCTTCGATCCCAGCAGCCGCGCGTCGCCTGTGATCTGCTGATACTTCGCCTCGCCGAACTCAGCGGGCCGCTTCTGGCCGTCGAGTTCATTCAGCAGCGGCTTGGGGTCGAACGTCTCCAGATGGCTCGGCCCTCCCGCCATGAACAGGAAAATGACCGACTTTGCCTTCGCTGTCGCGTGCGGCGCGCGTACCTGACCCTCGGCCTGCGCAAGGTCTTCGCTCAGCAGTGACGCCAATGCGAGACTGCCAAACCCGCAGCACGAATCGTTCAAAAACGCACGACGCGTAGACAACATGTTGTGATGATTGCCAGGCTCAGTCCACATGCGGGAAATGACAACGGCACGAACATCAAATCTGATTCGAAACCCGTCAGCACTCAACAACGAGAGACCAACGAAGAACGACGAAACGATGAAGCAAACCCTTCCTTCGCGACCTTCGTGCCCTTCTGTTCAACTTCCTTCATTCGAGCGCTGAGAAAGTAGACGTAGGGTGCGGCTGGCCGCACCGCACACGCAGCGGCGGCGGTGCGTCAAGACGCACCCTTCGTTGTGCTTCAGTCGACATAGATGAAGTCATTCAGATTGAAGATCGCAAGTGCGAACTCGCGCAGCGGTTGATCGTGGAGGAATGACCGTGACAGCTCGCGTTCTTGATCGGTCGGCTCACGACCGAGTGACAGTGCGTAGGCGCGCGTGATGACTGCCCCGTGATCGTCGCCGCCGTTCGTCTCGCGAACCAGCCGCTCGGCGAATGCACCTGCCATTTCGTTCGCCAGCGATCCATTGAGCAGCTCCAGGGCCTGCGGCGCGTGAATGCTCGCCGCACGGTCCGGGCACGAGGTCTGCAAGGTCGGGGCATCAAACACCTCCATGAACGGCAGCCGCAGATTCCGCTTGGCGATCAGGTAGATCGACCGCCGGTCATGCTCGGCGGCGTCTTCAGTCACCTGCCACTGAGTCGGTTTGTACAGCAGCTGCACGAGTTCCGGATCGACGGGGATCATCACGCTGGGACCTCCGGCCTTGAGATTCAACCGGCCGGAGACGGCCAGCATGGCGTCGCGGACTTCCTCGGCCGACAGCCGCCGGCGCGTGAATCGCCACAGCAATGCATTGTCCGGGTCCGCCGCGGCGTACTCGGCTTCGTGCGGCGAGCGGCTGGACTGGCGGTACGTGCTGCTGAGGACGATCGCGCGATGCAGCGGCTTGCTGTGCCAGCCGTTCTCGACCAATGTCGCCGCCAGCCAGTCGAGCAGCTCGGGGTGACTGGGCGTTGCGCCATGCGTGCCGAAGTCGCTGGCCGTGCGGACCAGTCCCGCGCCGAAATTATGCTGCCACAGCCGATTGACGTACACTCGCGCCGTGAGCGGATGTGATGGATCGGTCAGCCAGCGTGCGAGCTGTTCGCGCGGTCGCGGACTGTCAACCGGCAGCTCGGGCTCGTTGTCTCGGGTGAGCACGTCGAGCGGCCGCGGCCCGACCTGTTCCCCTTTGTTCTCCGTCAGCCCTCGGCGGAGCAGGTGGACCGGCTGGAAGCGTTCGAAGTCATTGCGGATGCCGGGGATCGTCGGCGGCGCCGGGGGCAGCTGTAGTTCAAGCTGCGCGATTTCCGCCAGCAGTCCGGCCTTCGCTTCGCCGGTCTGTCCGCGGGCCTGCTCTTTGAGCTGGGCGATCTGGTCGCGGATCGATTTGGACTGCGCCTCCAGGGCGGCGACTTCATCGGCGGACGCCAGCACGATGTCGTGCTCCTGTGTCGCCGCGATGTACGCCTGCAGTCGGTAGTAATCCTGCTGCGAGATCGGTTCGAGCTTGTGATCGTGACACCGCGCGCAGCCCACGGTCAGGCCGAGAAATGCCTCGCCGACGACGTTCGTCCGCTCGGTCAGCACTTCATTGCGGCTGAACGCCAGCTCGGGATTGCCGGCGTTGCGGCGAACGGGGCCGAGGCGATGAAAGATCGCGGCGGTTTCGGACTCGACGTCCCCCGGCGCGATTTCGTCGCCGGCGAGCTGCTCCGCGACGAACTGGTCGTAAGGCTTGTCGTGGTTGAGGGAATCGATGACATAGTCGCGATAGCGCCAGGCATCCGGCAGATGCTTGTCGTACTCGAAGCCTTCGGTCTCGGCATAGCGGACGACGTCGAGCCAATGCTGCGCCCAGCGTTCGCCGTACTGCGGGCTGTCGAGCAGCCGGTCGACGACCCGCGCGAAGGCGTCGGGTGAACAGTCCACGAGAAACGCCTGAACTTCGTCCGGCGTCGGCGGCAGGCCGGTCAGATCGAACGTCACGCGGCGGATGAGTTCGCGGCGTTCGGCGGCGGGGGCCGGTGTCCACCCGCGTTCGTCCAGTTTGGAGAGGATGAACGCGTCGATCGGTGTCGCCGCCCATGCGGGATCGCTGACGGCGGGGAGCGCCGGCTTGCGGACCGGCTGGAAGGCCCAGTGGCGGCGCGCGTCTTCGCGGAGTTTGGCGGCGACCTGCGGGTCCTGGCGGCGAGGGTTCGGCGCGCCGAGTTCGATCCACTTCGTGAAATCGGAGATCACCTCCGGCGCGAGTTGTGGCCGATCGGGCGGCATCTCGAGACCGTTCTCGTGCCGGAGCGCCTGCAGCAGCAGACTGTTGCCGGCAGAATCGAGATCGACAGCCCGACCATTATCGCCGCCGCGAAGCATCCCGTCCTGCGAATCCAGCAGCAATCCGGCCTGTACTTCGTCCGCCGAGGTCGAGTGACAACGAAAGCACTCCGACTTCAGGACCGGTTCGATGCGTTCGAGGAAGAAGCGCTCGCCGTCATCATCGGCGGAAGCGCGGCCTGAAACGAGCAGCGCGAGGAGCCACACCCACGACAACGCGCGTGGCAGCCTCGCACACCCGTTTCGCTCCAGGCCCGGCATCACGATTCGTTC
>JAEUIG010000686.1 GCA_016795125.1 Planctomycetaceae bacterium
ACGCTGAAAATGCTGTCCGACAGGGTGCCGGTGCTGTCGGAGAAGGAGCCGACCTCGATTCCCAGCGACCGCAGGATGCTGAGGTAGGCGTTCGACATCGGCGTTTTCTCCTTCCGCCAGTACGAGCCGTGCTTCAGCCCCATGTTCGCGCCGCCGGCGACGAGCGTCGGGAGGTTGAGCGGATTGTGCGTCGTGCTGGCGCCGCTGCCGAACAGGACGATCGAATTGTCCAGGACGCTCCCCTGCGCATCGTGGAACTCGTTGAGGCGGCCGAGGAAGTACGCGATCTGCTCGCTGAGGAACAAATCGTACTTCGCAAACTCGAGCTGACCGTCCATGTCTTCCGCATGCGAGAGGTTGTGGTGCGTGCGCGTGAGGCCCAGCTTGAGCGGAAACGTGTCGCTGATGCCCATCCCATCCTCGCGGTTGAGCATGAACGTCGCCGACCGCGTGATGTCGGCATCGAACGCCAGCGCGATCAGGTCGAACATGTTGCGGTAATACTCGGCCGGATCGCCTTCGTTGGTAATCTCCAGATTGAGGTGCGAGTAGTCCTGCGATTTGAGCGGGATGTCGATCCATTTCTCCGACGTAATCAGCCGGGTTTCGATCTCGTCGAGCGACGTGAGGTACTGGTCGAGCTTTTCGCGGTCGGACTGGCCGAGCTGCCTGCTCAGCGACTTCGCACTTTCGGCGACAGCTTCGACGAGGCGCAGCCGGTGGCGCAGTTGATCGCGCTCGGTTGCCAATGATGAGCGGTCGCCGCGGAACAGCCGGTCGAACACACGCCGCGGATTGTTCTCGGCGGGGATCGGCTTGCCTTCGACGTTGTAGGAGATGGTGCCGGTCCGGGAGAGGAAACCGACGCCGGCATCGATCGACAGCACCAGCGAGGGCTGCCGGCAGTGTTGCCGGGTGTGCAGGGCGACCATCTGGTCGAGCGCGACGCTGTTGAACGTGCCGGGTCGCGAATCGTGCAGCGGCGCGCCGGTCAGCCACATGTCGGAGCACATGTGGGGATCGGCCTTGGTGCCGTTAGGATGATGCAGCCCGCCGAGAAAGCTGAGTTGCTCGCGGAACGGCTGCAGCGGTTCCGTCGATTTGCCGAACTGAAAATCGCGCCCTTCGGTCGTCGGGAACCAGCTCCAGTCGCTGATCTCGTTCTTGGGGTTCGGCAGCGACATGCCGTTCGCGGTGTAGATCGCGCAGAACCGCCGCGGCGCGGGAGCGGAGACTTCGTCCCCCATCGCTTCCAGCAGCGGCAGGGAGACGGTGACTCCCGCCAGTCCCTTGAGCACGGTGCGACGATCAAGCTTACGGGCAAGTAGGCGACTCGCTCCGCGAGTCGCGTGATGCGGCGTTGCTGGCACTTGGAATTCTCGTTGTTGAATAACGTCCCGACACTCCGCTCGCGGAGCGAGCGGACTACTTCTTCAGGAACAGATCGCTGTGAATCACCGAGCGCAGCAGGTCCTGCATGCGATAATCGCCGGAGCGGAACTCCAACGTCGTGTTCCGCAACTGATCCAGTTCATGATACGACAGGCTGCGACCGGCCGCATAGATCGACAGGTGCTTCGCGAGGCTGAATGCGACCGCGTCGATGCGCTCGTTCGCCAGGTAGCGCTGAAGCGCGGCCACGTCGGCGATCCCGGTTCCGTCGGGTAAGGTCGATTCCGAGTGGATTTCAGCCTCGGTCCTGAACCGGCCGGCCGCGTCGTACTCCTCGAAGGGAAGCCCCCACGGATCGATTCCGGCGTGGCACTTCACGCAGCCCTGCTGGTTGCGATGCCGCTCGAGTTTCTGGGCCAGCGTGAGATGTGCGCCATCGTCCTCGGGCAGCTTCGGGACGTTCGGCGGCGGATCGTCCGGCGGTTCCGCGATGATCTTGCGGGCGAGCCAGGCGCCGCGCTTGACCGGATTGGCTTCGCGTCCGTCGGACAGCCCGGCCAGAATTCCGGCCTGTGTCAGCAGGCCGCCGATCCGGTGATTCGTCGAACGATGCGGCACGAACTCAAATCCGCTCGGCGCATGGTCCGACAGCCCGTAGTAGTTCGCCACGATATCGTTCGCGATGACGAGGTCGGATTCGACGAGATGTCGCGCCGACAGGTTCTGCTGCACCAGGTACAGCAGGAAGGCGACCGGCTCCTGCCGCAGTTCGACTTTCACGTCGCGCGTCAGCTTCGGGAACTTCGCCATGTCGACCGACACGACGTCGAGCTTGTCGAGGCTCAGCCATTGTGACGCAAACTCGTGCATGAACTGGCTGAACCGCTCGTCCCGGATCATCCGGTCGAGCTCCGCATCGAGTGATTCGTGCAATCGGTGCTCGGACGCCAGCGAGAGCAGCAGTGCATCCGGCGGCTCGTTCCACAGGAAGTACGACAGCTTCGAGGCCAGCTCGTACTCAGCCAGCAGTTCCGGCTGCGGACCGCGGCTCTCCTCGATCAACATCAGGAACTGTGGCGACGTGAGGACGACGAGGAGCGCGTCCTTGATTGATTGCCGGAAATCGCGGCCTTCCGCCTGCGACTGTCGCCAGACGGCGACGATGGACTCCAGTTCGTCTGCAGCGACGGGACGCCGGTACGCCCGCGTGGCGAAGTCGGCGATGATCTCACGCGCATACGCTGCATGGTCGTTCTGATTCGCCGAGTCGATGAAGATCCTCCGGTGCGTCTCCGGCGGCCAGGTATCGTAGTACGGTCCCTCGAACTCAATTGTTCGGATGAGCAGCCGCGGCATGTCCTGCCCGTCGGTATATTCGCTGCGGACGCCGATCTCGCGCAGGCCCGCGAGATAGTTTACGTTGTCCGGCTCGACGTCGGGACTCGGGTAATCGTTGATCGAACCTTCGAACGTGAACGTCTGCAGCTCGTGCGACGTGACCGGCTGCGGGACACCGACGCGCGCCAGTGTGCTGCCGCAATCGCGCCGCAGCCCGACGTGCACGCCCAGTTGCGGCGTCCGTTGCTCGAACGCCATGAAGCGCTTGGCAAGCTCATCCGCCTCGTTCAGACGATGCAACGTGATCCGCTTCAGCCGGGACACGTCGCGGCATTGCGCAGAAAAGGCGTGCTCTCCTGCCGACAGTCGTAAAACGATGAACGCGGAGTGCTTGCCGTCGACCTCGGCATTGGACGGAGCCGGTGGCGACTCCAGCAGCTTGCCGGAAAAATGGCGGCCGGCGAGTGCGAGAGTCAATCCGCCGGGGGAGTCGCCGGCAGTCCAGTCGAGATCGATCTGGTAGATACCAGCCTCGGACAGCGTGACGGCGCCCGATGGAGAGGATGCCAGGTCGACTGATGTCGAAGTTCCTTCCATCGTGGGCCGCACCGGCACCGTCGCATCGAGCATCATGCCGTCGTCGTACCGTGCAGCGGCGACGGTGACGCGGAAGTCGCCCGCGTGCGGCAGTTCGCGCAGCGAAATCTTGAAGTTCGCCATCGGCCCGTAGGTGTTCGAGACGTTGAAGATCTCCGAACTGGGGATGGCCGGACGCAGGAGAAAGCCTTCGGGCGCGGACTGGTGCGGGTCTCCCAGCGGGTAGCCAGGGGTGCCGCGGACGCACGCGAACACCGAATGGTAGATGCTGTCGAACGACCGCCACTCGCGGATGGTGTCGTTGCCGACGTAGCCCTCAATGAACTCATACTTCGTCCGCATCCGGAACGGCTCGAACTCGAACGGCTTGTCCGGCGTCAGCTCGGTGACGACGAAATCCTCGTTCTTGAGCAGTTCACTGAGCGCACCGAGCACCAGCGCATCCGGTGAGGGCTGCGGATTGATCGCGAGGCCCAGGTCGACGCGGAAGTTCTGGACGACCGGCCGGACATCCTCGTCGACGATGCACAGGTCCAGCGCCTGCTGGGCGATGTCGAGATACGCCTCGACCTGCAGCGGCGAGAGGCCCAGCATGAGGCTCTGGTTTGAGAAGCCGTCTTTCGTGACGCCGTCGGGCGGGAGGGATTCGGTCAGGTTTTCACGCAGTCCCAGCAACTCACGCAATGTGTTGCGGTACTGGGCGACCGTCAGCCGCCGCACCGAGCCGTTGTACTGCGTGTTGCGGGCGGCCGCGGCCGTCATGGCGCGGGGAATCCACTCCGCGATCCGCGCGCGTTCCTCGTCCGTCGGTTGCGGCTCGTCCTCCGGCGGCATCAGCCGGTCGGCGATCTGCTCGCGGATGCTTTCCCAAAGGAACAACTGGCGGTCGTCCGGCCGGCTGCTGAGCTGATCGACGCGGATGCCGGACTCCATCGTCTCGGCGTTGTGGCAGTGGAGGCAGTATTTCTGCACGACCGGCTGAACATGCTGCTGAAACGCGGCGTCGAGGTCGGCGTTGACCGCGTCATCGGCGCGACCGGTTTCATGCAGTCCCGATAACACTGCCATTGTCCACAATACTGTCGTGCCGAAGTCGCTCACTTGCATGCAGTTCGATTTCCCATTGATCGAGCGGTCACCAACGAACTTCAACTCGCCAGAGTCACTTCTGTCGTACGTAGACCGTCGTGGACCATTCGCTCCATTCGTTCACCTCGCCGCCAAACCCCGCGACCGCCGCAGGTTTGTCCGCATCGCAGGCGTCGGCAGGGGCGGTCGCCGGCTGGCTCAGTAGATCCGGGTCGTTGATATCCGCACTCCCGTCGAGCATGCGGGTCTCGAAGTGCAGGTCGCCGTCGACCAGTTGCAGGCGGACGTAGCACTTGCTGAGG
>JAEUIG010000693.1 GCA_016795125.1 Planctomycetaceae bacterium
CATCGCATTGAGCGCCTTCTTGGCGCCGACGCCGTCGACCTGGCAGATCAGGTCGAAGAACTCCCGTTCGGCCTCGTGCAGGAAACCGACCAGCCGGGGGACCATGCGGCCCCCTTTCTGCGGGTTCCCTTCGATGTATTCGATCGTCCGCAGGCTGACCGTCTGCTGCAGTTTCGACTGCAACTGGCGGCGGACGAATTCGGGACCGAGCACCTGATACTCGAACGCGCCGATCGCCAGCGTGGCGTCGTTGTCGTGCAGAGCGACGAGCTGGCCGGAGATGCGGGTGATCAAAGGAGGGGGCCGGGAGCAGGGGTGAGGGGACAGGGATTTGTCATTGGTCAATGGTCATTTGTCAATTGTCATTGGGATCGTACTGCCGCATAACAACGACGCATCACCCCTTGACTCTTGCCCCTCGTCCCCTCAGCCATCGTCCATCGACCATCCGCTATCGACCATCGACCTTCGTCGAGTACAGATGACACAGCGCAATCGCGCACGCGTCGGCGACGTCGTGGGGCTCGGGGACGGCGTCCAGCGACAGTTCGCGGGCGACGACGCGCTGGACCTGTGATTTGTCGGCGTTGCCGCTGCCGGTCAAGAGGCGCTTGATCTGCTTGGGCGTGTAGTGATGGACGGGCACGTCGCGATCGGCGGCGGCGAACAGGATGACGCCGCGGGCGTGCGCCATCAGGATCGCCGACTTCGGGTTCTTGCCGAGCGAGAAGACCTGCTCGATCGCCATCGCAGCGGGTTGGAACTCCTCGATGATCGCCCGCAGCTCGCGGCCGATCTCCAGCACGCGCTCGGCGAGCGACTGCTTGGGCGACGTGCGGATCACGCCCCCTTCCTTGAGAATCGGCCCCCGCGGCGAGCGCACGAGCACCGCATACCCGCAGCGATTGAGGCCGGGGTCGATGCCGAGACAGGGCTGAGGGCTGAGCGTCAACGGACGGGAAAAAGCAGGAGGAAACGGAGGAAACGGAGACGGAATGCCGATGTTGCCAGGAGTCGCTCACCCGCAGAACACACGAACGAACGGGATGACGAGTGCGCACCGCATTCAATGACCTTTGTGAACTTCGTGCCCTTCTGTTCAATTCCTGGTTGCTGGACAGAAAGATTTACAGAAGGTCACAAAGGCCACGAAGATTTCGGTCCGAAGGTCATTGCGTGCGCGCCCCTCGCACTTCGAATTCTCTGAACTTCGGTTCTCCATGTGCTCCCTCGGTTTCCTCCGTTCCCTCCTGTTTTTTCCTTCTTCAGAGTTACTGTGCGGCGGGCTGGGACTGGAGGTAGGCGAACAGATCCCGCAACTCCTGCGGTTTGAACTGCCGGTACAGGTTGTCGGGCATGAGGGAGACGGTTGATTCCTCGAAGGTGTCGATCTCCGCTTCGGGGACGGTTGTCTTCTCGCCTTTGGAGTCGACCAGCGTGATGACGCCGCCCGAGCGGTCGACCGGCAGGCCGGTGACGACGCGTCCGCTGGTCGTGGCGATCACCATGCTGACATACTCCTTGCGGACCACGCTGCTGGGATCGACCATGCTGACCAGCAGGAAGTCGCGATCCTGTCGATTGGCGGTCGTGAGGTCCGGGCCGACCTTCTGTCCTTCGCCGTAGAGCTGGTGACAGGTCGCACAGTTTTTCGTGAACAGCAGCTTGCCGGCGGCTGCGTCGCCGGCAGCGGCGCGGACATCGTTGTTGAGTCGACGGACTTCGGCGAGCTTTTCTTCGGGAGAGGCCGCCGCGAGGTTGCCCCAGTGTTTTTTGACGAGGGCGTCGAGGTCCGGGTCGTTCAGCAGGGCGACGCGGCGAATCTGGTCGACCGGCGTCACTTCCGGTTTGATCTCGCCGCGATCGACGGTTTCCAGCCATGCGCGGGCCGATGCGCTTCGGCCAA
>JAEUIG010000708.1 GCA_016795125.1 Planctomycetaceae bacterium
GCCGGCGGGTGCTGGGCGGGCAGCGGCAGTACCTGCCGCTGCGGGTGAACCAGGCCGGCGTCATGCCGATCATTTTTGCCTCCAGCCTGCTGATGTTCCCGATGTTCGGCTTCGCGTGGCTGGCGCGGGCGCTGGTGGACACGTGGGCGGGCGGTCTCCTGACGGACCTGTCGGCGATGTTCAATTCGGGCCGGGGGTTCACCTACAACATGCTGTACATCGGCCTGATCTACTTCTTCTGCTACTTCTGGACGGCCATTACCTTCAATCCGAAGGACATGGCCGACAACCTCAAGGATTACGGCAGCTTCGTGCCCGGGTATCGCCCCGGGGCGCGGACGGCCGATTACCTCGAAGCGGTGATGACGCGGATCACGTACGTCGGGGCCGGATTCCTGGCAATCGTCGCGATCATTCCGACCGTGATCGCCACCAGCATGAACATCCCTTACCTGGTGGCGAGCTTCTACGGCGGCACCGGCCTGTTGATCGTCGTCTCAGTCTGCCTGGACCTGGTGCAGAAGATCGACAGCCACCTCGTCATGCGCAACAAGCCCGGACTGCTGGAAACGGAAGCCCAGTAGTTTCGAAGCAGAGACGCAGAGGCGCAGAGTCACGAAGACGCGCAAAGGCCTGAACGGAGTCTGCAGCCGGGCCTGGGCATCTGGTCTCCTCTGTGCTTCTCAGTGTCTTCGCGTCTTTGTGTTAAAGAGCCTTCCGTGATTACGCTCAAGAGTCGCCGCGAGATTGAGCGCATGCGCGTCGCCGGAGGGCTGGTCGCACAGGCGCATCAGCTCGCCCGCTCGCTGATCGCACCCGGCGTCACCACTGCGGAGATTGACGCCGCGCTCGAGCAGTTGTTCGCGCAGCACAGCGCGATCCCGCTGTTCAAGGGCTTTCCGGGCGAAGTGCCGTTTCCGGCGGTGACCTGCATCAGCGTGAACGAAGCGATCGTGCACGGCATCCCCGGAACGTACCGTCTGCAGCCGGGCGACATCGTCAGCATCGACACTGGCTGCAAGGTGAACGGCTGGTGCGGCGACGCCGCGTGGACGTATCCCGTCGGAGTCGTTGACGACGAGAAGCAGCGGCTGATGGCCGCCGGCGAGCGGATTCTCGAAGTGGCGATCCAGGCGCTTGGGACGGAGAAACGCTGGTCCGGGGTGGCGCGGCAGATGATGCGCGAGGCGCGATCGGCCGGGTTCTCGCTGGTGGAGCAGTTCGTGGGGCACGGCATCGGCCAGGAAATGCACGAGCCGCCGCAGGTTCCCAACTACACGAGCGCGTCGGTCAAGGGAGAGGACTTCGAGCTGCGTCCCGGACTGGTGCTCGCCATCGAGCCGATGGTCAACGCCGGCGTGCCGGACATCAGGATTCTTGCGGACCACTGGACGGCCGTGACGGCCGATGGCCGCCCGAGCGTGCATTTTGAGCATACGGTCGCCCTGACGAACCAGGGGCCGGAGATTCTCACGGCTGGCGTGGGAAAATAGCCTGGATCAGGGGAATTGGACGTCTGGGCCCATCCTGGGAACCGCCCCGAACGTCCGGGCGTAAAAATCTACGGGCGGGTAACTTGTAGAAATGGAAGACCGATCACTATACTTGCCGGACTTCCCGGAGCGGCGGGCTGCGGAGAAGGTGTTTTTGTGATGCGCTGCAACTGCTCGCCTGAAATCATGCGGCCCAGGGCGAGGCTGTCCGGTGCCGCAATCTTTGTGACTCGTTCGGTGCTCAATGAAAGTTCGCGCAAGCGTTAAGCGGATCTGTGAAAGCTGCAAGCTGGTCCGCCGCAAGGGCAAGATCTACGTGATTTGCGCGGCCGAGGCCCGGCACAAGCAGCGGCAGGGTTAGAGTGTTGCCGGCCGCTATGTGATTGGGGCCGCGAGGTTATCTGGTGGGGGCCGGCG
>JAEUIG010000710.1 GCA_016795125.1 Planctomycetaceae bacterium
GAGTTCGTAATGCTCAACGATTCTGCGAAAGGTCAGTTTCAACAGCTGCTCGCAATGAAGCCTCAAATTGAGCAGGAACTCGGCCATCCCATCGAATGGGTTGAATCCCCGGGTTATAAGCAGAGCAAAGTGCTGGTCCGAAGATCAGTGAACTTGGACATTCGTGGAAACTGGATGGAATACTGCAAGTGGCTGCTCCAGAACCTCGAAGACTTCCATCGGGTGTTTTCTGGACGCGCGAAGCAACTGGACATCTTTCGCGCCGAATCGATTGAAGAAGAGCAGTAGGAAACCACCAAGACACAACGGACACAAGGAGGATACTTCACAAAACACTTTGTGCTCTTCGTGCCTTGGTGGTAATTGCCTTCCCTTGCCGCTCGCCAGCTATGTTGTCCAGTGCGCGCAATCGCCCGGCGACAGCGCGCCATTGTGCAGTGCCGACGCAATCAGCACGCCGTCAGCGCCGGCCTTCTCGAGTGCTTCGAGGTCGGTGCGGTTTCGGACGCCGCCGCCGGTGATGATCTCTGTCTCCGGTGCAATTGCGCGCACGTTGCGGCAGAGTTCCAATGTTGGCACGCCGCGGCTCTCTCCCACGCCGGCCAGGTCCAGCAGGATCAACGAGCGGACGCCGCAGGCGACGGCGCGCTGGGCGATTTCGATGGGAGTATGGTCTGCCCGCTGCTCTTGCGAAGCCGCGAGCGTGTCCGGCGCTCCGGAGGCCTTGTTGAGCCAGCCGTTGCCGGAGGTCAGGAGCGACCCGGATTGCAGGTCGAGGCTGAAAATCACGCGGTCGGCGCCGAGCGTGCCCAGCAGTGAAGTCAGGTGCTCAGGCCCTGGCGATGTCTCCAGCGCCGCAATCACCTTCGTCGCTCCGAGGTCCAGCAGGGCGCGGCCGGTCTGCATGTCCCGCAATCCGGCGTCGACATGCAACTCGAAGTCCCGCCGCGCCAGCGCGCGCACAGCATCGGCATGCGGCGCTCCGCCGACGATCGCATCCAGGTCGGCGATGTAGAATTCACGGAACCCAAAACGCTCCCGGAGACTGATCGCGACCTCGACCGGGTCGGCCGAGCGTGCGACGACCGACTCGACCGGCCGATACTCGTCGCGCCGACCGCCGACGCCGCGGACGACGAGCCCCGCCTTTAGGTCCAAAACAGGAATAAGACGCATGCGTTGGGCCTGGTGTCCGGATGCTTTGTGCCTGCTGATGTGCGCTCACGGTGAGCCGACACGCCCCATCGTCCCCGACCTCTGGCCTCTGACCGCCGCCCTCCGACTCCCGGCAGCCCGCGACGATCGCGTATCATACCGTGCTGCCGCGGTCGCGGCGTGTCGGCGTTTCGTCGGGCAAGGGGGTGCGGCATGACAACCGATGCAGTGCCTTCGACGGCAAATCCCGGCCCGACGCCGTCCCGTCGCCGACGGTGGCTCCGCCTCATCGCCTGCCTGGCTGCACCCTGCCTGTTAGTGATCGGCATGTTCGCGTTTTTGCAACGGACTTTGATCTACCTCCCAGATCGCACCCCGGCCATCGCCGCCGAGGCGGGATTTCCGAACGGTCAACTGCGGGAAGTGACGCAGGTCACCGGCGACGGCCTGACGTTGCACGGCTGGTTTGTGGCTGCAGAAGGCTGCGATGCCGTCGAACGGCTGGCCGCCGACGATCCGCATCCGGTCG
>JAEUIG010000721.1 GCA_016795125.1 Planctomycetaceae bacterium
GCCCAGTTTTGCATCCGCATCAGTGCGTCCTTGACTATTGGTCCCGGACTTCTCGTGGCGTCGGAGCGTCGAGGACGTGCCCCGTCTCGCAGCTGCCCGGGAAGGTCATTCACGCTTGTCGCTCTCGGTCATAACCTGCGCAATTCCATGACAATGAGGGCGCAGGAGGACGGACCTTGCGGTAAGTATCGGTTGGCCGGTTTGGCAATCTGTATCGATTGTTGCAGTGCTGCCGGATTTTCGGATCGCTCCTTGCCTGCCGATTGTGCCGGAAATGCGCAATGTTCCAGCCGGCGTCTCCGGCGCTGTCAATCCGCGCAAGCAACGCACCGGCAGGAACTTGTGCCTGCGTTTTGGCGAGTTCCCGGCGCCCAACCGGCGTTCGCCGCTGGTTCGCGACCAGTTCCGGGCCTTCACGGAACGACCCGTTGGCGATCCCCAGCGGCAGTGTCTGCCGGTCGCGCAGTGCGTCCGCAAGGTTCGCCGACCGCCTGCGTCGCCGTTGACAGGCGCGCCGGGCCGCAGACAATAAGGGCCGGCCAATTGCATCGCGGCGCCCGCCGTCCGTCCCACTCGATTGCTGCGTCCATGCTCGCCAAGCTCATCCCGGTCGACGGCTCGCAGCCGTTTGTCATCACCCGCGACGTGACGATTGTCGGGCGCCGCCGCAGCGACTGCGACATGGTGATCAATCACCACGGCGTCTCGAAACTGCATTGTGCCATCGCCAAGACCGACGGACTGCTGTTTGTCCGGGACCTTGGCAGCACGAACGGGACAAAGGTGAACGGTCAGCGGGTGATGCGGGGCGCCCTGCTTCCCGGAGACGAACTGGCCTTCGGGAACACGAAGTTCCGCGTCCACCTGGGACCGGGCGACCCGTCGGGCATCAGCGACCGAACTGAAGCCATGGTGGCCTACACTCCGCCTCCCGGCCGGGAGCAGCCGTTGATGGAACTGCAGGAGCGGATGGAAAGCGACAGCGACATCCGCCTGGTGTCTCCCGAGGAAATCGAACCGGAAGCGTGAGGTCCACGTTGCGCGTCAGGTCAATCGACAACCCGACGTGCGGCGGCGACAATCATCCGCATGTCGGACTTCCGCAACGAGTTTCCGGTCACGCGTGAATGGGCGTATCTGAATCACGCCGCCGTTGCGCCCCTGTCGCGGCGAGCGCACGACCGGATCCTCGCGTGGGCCGCCGATGTCACGAACCACGGCAACGTGCGTGAGGCCGAATGGTATCGCGAAGTCGAGGCGGTCCGGGCGTCGTCCGCCCGGCTCATCAATGCCTCACCGGACGAGATTGCGTTTCTGAAGAACACCTCGGAGGGTCTGGCGCTGGTGGCCGAGGGTCTGGACCTCAAGGCCGGCGACTCGGTCGTCGCGATCGGCCGCGAGTTTCCCGCCAACGTCTACCCGTGGCTGCAACTGCAGTCGCGCGGCGTCGACGTGCGTGCCGTGCCGCCGGGAGACCGGGGGCGGGTGTCGGCCGACGATATCGCCGCGGCCATCGACGGCACGACGCGGCTGCTGTCGATCAGCTTCGTGCAGTATGCCAGCGGCTTCCGCAGCGATCTGGCAGCACTGGGCGGCCTGTGCCGGGAACGCGGCGTGATGTTCTGTGTCGACGCCATCCAGGGACTGGGGGTGCATCCGCTGGACGTGGCGGCCATGCAGATCGATTTCCTCGCTGCCGACGGCCACAAGTGGCTGGTGTCGCCGGAGGGCGCGGCCATTTTCTACTGCCGCCGTGAGTTGCTGGAGCGACTGCGGCCGGTCAGCGTGGGGTGGAAGAGCGTGGCGAACTACGGCAATTTCGCGCAGGTCGATTTTCGATGGGCGCCCACCGCCGCCAGATTCGAATGCGGTTCGCTGAACGTGGCCGGGATCGTCGCTCTCGGGGCGAGTCTGGAACTGTTCGAGGAAGTGGGAATCGCGGAGATTGAACGGCGGGTGTTCGACGTCACCGAACTGCTGGTGCAACGTCTCGCAGCGGCCGGAGCGAGCGTGTACAGTTCGCGGCTTGCGGGAGAGTGGTCGGGAATCGTGTCGTTTGAGTGGCCCGATGGAGACTCGAAGCGGCTGAAGCTGCAGTGCCTCAAACGCAACGTGATGATCAGCTATCGCGACGGACGACTGCGAGCCAGTCCGCACTTCTACAACAACGCGTCGGACATCGATGCGCTGCTGGACGCCTTGGAGTCTGCGTAAAGGGAAGGGTTAACAGGAGGGAACGGAGGAAACGGAGAAAGTGGGCGACGTTGTTTGCAGGCCAGAGCCAATTGCTTGGCGATCGCCCAGCGCGTTCACGGGGAAGGCTGCAGTTGTCGCCACTCTCGATCCGAGGCCGCCGACCTGAGCGCAAATGTCCGCCGATCTCCAGGGAGCATTTTGATGAACCACGCCGGCGTCACTCCCCGGATCACGCTCCGCATTCCCGGCGCCTGGTCGCATCCGGGCGAACTGATGGAGCGATTGCCTGAAGGAGTCCGGCTGAGCCCGGAAAACCTGTGGCTGCCGGACGGGACGGAGTTCGAAATCAATCCGCTGCCGCCGGACGGGCAGTTCCCCGAGATTTTTGAGTCGTCGTGCCGGCGCACTCCTACGGATGCCGAACTGGACATCGTGTCCCGATACACCGTGAACATCGGGCTGGTTGGTGACGGCGGGTCGCTGGATGCGGCGCGGGCGACGATGCGGGCCGCCGCGGCAATTGTTCAGGCGGGAGGCGCCGGGGTATTCATCGACAACTGCGCTCTCGCGCACGGCGGCGAAACTTGGATGGAAATGGCGGATGACGGCGGACCGGATGCACTCAGCTTTGCCTTCACGTCGCTTGTTCGCAGCAAAAGCGAGGTCTACTCGATGGGACTGCACGCACTCGGATTCCCCGACCTGCTGATGCGCGCCGACGACGTCGATGAGGAGGGTCGCACGATCATCGAGATTGTCCGCTACGTCTGTGAAGCGGAACGGACGATCGACGTCGGCCACATCCTGGCCGACGAGCAGGGGCCGCGATTTCACGTTGTCGAGCGCGTCAGCGACGAGTTCGATCCGGACAGTCCGCTGCACAATCCGTACGGTCGTCTGAAACTCGTCAGCCTGCAGGAAATTGCCGAGGGCAATTGATTCCCTTCGTGGCAGAGGGTCGGACGGAGATGTCGATCCAGGTCGTGACTTCGTCGCCGGGCGGAAGGATGTGCAATCCGGCGTCCATTCCCTGCTGCTGGCAGTTGATGGCATCGGTCACGCAGGTGTAGGGTTCCATGCACACGACGCGGCGGTTCGGCGGAGTGAAGACGACCAGTTCACGGAAAGCCGCATCACTCCGCTGCACGATCTCCAGACCAGCCGCCGGGTCGCGCATGATGCACTCGACCACGCCATTTGTCGGCCGCACGTCGGTGTAGACATCGTCACGGAGTTCCGTTCCGATCGACCGCCACGTCCGCAGGTCCTTCTCGGCCGTGACTGCAACCTGTTCGCCGGTCGGCAGGGAGTTTTCGAGCACCCAGAGTTTGTGCGCCGGCGCCAGGAGCTGGCAGTCCTCGCGCCGTCCCTCCGGCCCCAGCGGCAGTTTAAAGTAGGTGTGCGTGCCGAGGCCCCAGGGCAATGGCCGGGAGTCGGGATTCGCGATTCGGAACTGCGAACGCAACGTCGGTCCCTGCAGCTCGTAACGGACTTCGAGGATGCAGTCCGCCGGCCAGTTGGCTGTGCGATCGGGCGCATCGACGCTGAGCTGCCAGCGGCCGACAGCGTGCCGAGGTCCCTGCTCGACGATGTGCCACCGCGAATCGAGCGCGTAGCCGTGGATGGCGTCGGGGCGATCGGGCAGGACCGGCGCGATGTAGGCCACGCCGTTCCAATGGAACCGTCCATTCCGGATGCGGTTGGGAAACGGGAACAGGATCGGCGCGCCGCTGTGGGTCGGTCGGCGCGTGCCCTGCAGCAGGGCCGGCAGTGAATCGATGACATCGACGCATCGATCGCCGACCTGCGCCTGAAACTCGAAGACATTGAAGCCGAATTGGACGGAAATGGCGGCACGCGAGCCGCCGTCCTGCAGAACGATCGAAGACATGACGGACAGGCCTCGTGGTGGGACTTCCTGTCACGTTGACAGATCGAGGAAGCAACGACAAGCGGCAGGTGTCGTGGGGCAGGGGATCGGACTTTGGTGGCTGACGATAACGCGGGCGCTTGACACTGTCAGGGCGAGACTCGACGCTGTCGGCATGCGTACTCGCATTGCGTCCTTGTCTGAGATTCCGCCCGGCGGCACGAAAGAAGTGGCCGTCGGCGACCAGGTCGTGGCCGTCTTCAACGTCGCGGGCACGCTGTACGCCCTCGACGGGATCTGCCCGCACTCCGGCGGGCCGTTGGCGAAGGGACGGCTGTCCGGGGATGTAATCACCTGCCCGTGGCATGGCTGGCAGTTCAATGTCACCACGGGGCACCACTGCCTCGCGCCGCGCATCAGGACGGGCTGCATCGCCGTGACGGTCGAGGGGGACGATGTTTTCGTCGAGACGGGTGATCCGCCGAGCTGAGTGACCTTCCCCAGGTTCAATTTGTCATTCGTCATTGGTCATTCGTCAATTGTCATTGCCGGCAGGGCTTTGACGATCAGTGGCGACCAATAACTGACACCCTCGTATTACTTTACATGCGACGGCGGGGACGCTAATCATAGTGTTCCTCCTGGGCGTGGGCCTCTGTCGGCGGCCGCATTGAGGCCTGAAACCTCGGTGCATCTGCGTGTGACGCACGTCGATCCCACGCAACCTCGGGCGCCCGGTTTCTTCCCCGGCCAGCCCGCTTGAGATGCGAACTGCGCCCGGGTTGAAACACCGGCCGAATCGATGTTGAAGTGAGCACTCCATGACTGCGAATGCCAGCGGCCAGATGATTGAGGCAATCGGCCTCAGCAAGTTCTACGGCCAGTTTGCCGCCACCCGCGAGGTGACGTTTTCCGTTCCGCGCGGGCAGGTCGCGGCATTTCTCGGACCCAACGGGGCCGGGAAATCAACCACGATGAAGCTGCTCACCGGTTTCCTCGCCCCCAGCGAAGGGACGGCGAAGATCGGCGGCTTCGACATGTCGTCGCAACGTCTCGAAGCCGCCGGGATGATCGGCTACCTGCCCGAGAACGGCCCGCTGTACCTCGAAATGACGCCGCATTCACTGCTGCGGTACTTCGGCCAGGCGCGCGGATTGAACGCCGCCACGCTGCACAACCGTCTGGAATACGTGGCCGACAAGTGCTCGCTGGGAGATGTATGGGGCAAGCCGATCGCGAAACTGTCGCGCGGGTACCGGCAGCGCGTCGGCATGGCCCAGGCGCTGCTGAACGACCCCGAAGTCCTGATTCTGGACGAACCGACCTCCGGCCTCGATCCCAACCAGACCCACGAAGTCCGGCAGCTGATCCGCAGCCTGGGCCAGACCAAGACAATCCTGCTCTCCACTCACATCCTGACGGAGGTCAAAGCGGTCTGCAGCCGGGTGATCCTGATTAACCAGGGCCGCATCGTGCTGGACGGCGGAATCGCCGACATGGAAGGTTCCGAACACGACATGGAAGCGAACTTCCGCAAGCTGACCGGCGGCCGGAAGGCCGGCTGAATCCATGCGGCTCAAGCGAGACGTGAATCGCCAGATTTGTCATTGGTCAATCGTCATTGGTCATTTGTCATTTCTGAAAACTGAGAGCTGACCGCTCAACCGACAACTGAACACCGACAACCGATACCCACATGCTTCGCAGCCACGTCACCCTGGCCGTCTTCAAGCGCAATGTCGCCAGCTATTTCTCCGGCGTGCTGGGCTATCTGTTCATCATCGTGTTCGTCATTGCCGGATCGCTGCTGGCGTTCCGCTCCGAGTTCTTTGCCTCAAACCAGGCGAACCTCGATCCCCTGACCGAATGGTATCCGCTGCTGCTGGTGTTCATCATCCCGGCGGTGACGATGACCGCCTGGTCGGACGAGCGCAAGCTGGGGACCGATGAGCTGCTGTTTACGCTGCCGGCGACCGACGTCGAGATTCTGCTCGGCAAATTCTTCGCCGTGGTGGCGGTCTACACGACGGCCTTGTTGTTCTCGATCACGCTGTCGCTCGTGATCGCCTGGCTCGGCGATCCCGATCCGTGGCAGATCGCCACGACCTATCTCGGCTACTGGCTGGCCGGAGTGGCGTTGATCGGTGCAGGGCTGTTTGCGTCGGCATTGACGAACAATGCGACGGTGGCATTTGTTCTCGGCGCGCTGTTCTGCGCCGCTCCTGTCGGTCTCGAACTGCTTCCGGGCCTGCCGGACTGGGTTCGTGACCTGACGATCGGCGAGCAATTGCGCTACTTCACGCTCGGACTGATCCCGCTCAGCAGCGTGCTGTATTTCCTGTCGCTGGCCGGCTTCATGCTGTATCTGAACGTGGTGATGATCGGTCGCCGCCACTGGCGGACAGAATCCGCCGCGACGCTGGTGCTGGATGCACTCCTGTGGGTCGCAGTGCTGGTGGTGGCTGCGTTGCTGATCCTCTACCGTCCGGGCAGCACCTGGACGACTGTCGCCATGGCCGCCTTTGCCGCGATCACTTTCTACAGCGTTTTCGCACTGCTGCTGGGGTCGTTTCCCGGCCGGCATTTTGCCACGCGGATCACCGCCCTGGCCATCGCGCTCATCAGTGTGAACTACATCGCCCAGGGCGCGCCGCGACTGGACCTCACGCAGGAGCGGTTGTACACCCTGTCGGAGACGACGCATAACATTCTGAAGAACGTCGACCGCAAGACCCCCGTCACGATTCAGGCGTATCTCAGCCCGCAGGTGCCAGAACAGTACGCTGACATTCATCGTCGACTGATTGGCCTCCTGCGGGAAATCGATCAGGAAGGGGGAACCGGCGTTGATGTGCAGATCAGCACGATTACCCCGTCGAGCGAGGATGCGGTCCTGGCTCAGCAGGCCGGGATCGTGCCGCGTGCGGCGCAATCGGAACGCGGCGGCAAGATCACAATCGAAGACATTTTCATGGGGGCGCTGGTCCAGGGTCCCTACGCCGAAGTCATCATCCCGTTTTTCGATGTCGGAACTTCAATTGAGTACGAGTTGACTCGTTCGATTGGCACGGTCTCCAACGCGGAGCGAGCGACCATTGGCATCTTGACGACTGACGCCAAGGTCACTGGCGGCTTCGACATGCAGAACTTCCGGCAGCTTCCGGAATGGCGGATCGTTCAGGAACTCAAGAAACAGTACAAGGTCGAGGAGATTCTGCCGGACCACGCGATCGACGAGGACATCGACGTCCTGATTGCGATCCTGCCGTCGTCCCTGACGCAGCCGCAGATGGAGCACTTCCTCGCGTACGTCCGTTCCGGGAAGCCGACGCTGATCTTCGACGATCCGTTGCCAGTGTTCGGACGCGGCCAGGGGTTCCAGATGGCTCCGCTGAATCCGAAGCCGTCGCAGGGGGGAGGGATGATGGGCATGCAGCAGCCGTCCGAGCCGAAGGCCGACGGCGGCCGGCTGACCGGACTGATGCACCTGCTGCAGTCGGCCTGGGAAGGACACGACCCCTCGGAAACCGATCCGCTCGGCCAGCCGTACGCGGCCGGCGAGAACTTCATCGTCTTCGACGGATTCAATCCGCATCCGGAGATCGCCAGCGTTGTGCGGCCGGAACTGATCTTCGTTTCTCCCAAGAGCGGAACGGCGGGCGCATTCAACCCGGAAAGCCCCGTGACGTCGGACCTGCAGGAACTGATGGCCTGGTTCGCAGGGACGATCCGTCCCCGGCAGAACAGCCCGCTCGATTTCAAGCCACTGCTGCGGACAGGCTCGAAACAGTCCGGCCTGATCGACTGGGACGAAGCCGTCACCAGCCAGTCGTTCTTTGGTCCGCAGATTGCGGAGAACCCGCCGATGGTGATCGACTCGGATGCCCACGTGATTGCGGCTCACATCACGTCTAAGGCGGATGCCGCCGACAAGCTGAACGTGATCTTCGTCGCCGACGTGGACCTGATCTCGGACGACATCTTCCGCATCCAGGAGCAGCAGTTGTACGATATGCGGATCGACAACGTGACATTTGTGCTGAACGCCGTTGACGAACTGGCAGGGAACAAGGAGTACATCGCGCTGCGCAAGCGGCGCGCGAAGCTGCGCACGCTGACCGAGATCGAAGCGCAGAAGGACGTTTTTAACCAGAACCTGAACCAGCAGATCCAGGCGGCGGAGAAGGAAGCGAAGGATCGTCAGGGCATTGCACAGAAGACGTTCGACGATGCCGTTGCCAAGGTGGAGAATGATGAAAGCCTCGACCGCCGCACCAAGCAGCAGCTGATCCGGCTGGCGCGTCAGGACGCGCAGAACGTCCTTGATGAGGAGACCCGGGACATCGAGCGCGACAAGGAGCGGGAGGTGGAACTGATGCGGGACGCCACCAACCGGCGGGTGGCCGCGATCGAACTCAAGGCGTGGCTGATGGGCGTCCTGCTCCCCCCGCTGCCCGCGATCCTCCTGATGTTTGTCGTGCTGGGAATCCGGTTGATGAACGAGACCACGGGCGTGTCGCCGGATCGACTGGTGAAGCGGTAAAAAGCGGTTGATGGTTTATTGGTGATCGTTGATCGACGGGTAGGTCGCCCCAATCACCGACAACCGACAACTGACGACCGAAAACCTTGCTGACATCTGACTGCTGAAGGCTCTCCCATGAACCAGCGCATTCTCCGGACGTTGATCTTCGTAGGCGCCGCGGCCGTGTGTCTCGGCGGAGCGATCGCCACTTCGATCGCCACCCGTCCGGTCAAGCTTGACGATGCGGCGCTCGTCGGGCAGGAGTTCTTCCCGGACTTCCAGGACCCGACCAAGGCGACCGGCCTGCGCGTGGCCGCGTATGACAAGGAGGCCGCCAAGGTCAACGTCTTCAACGTCGAGTTCAAGGACGGGCTGTGGCGCATCCCGTCGCACCACAATTATCCGGCCGACGGGGAAGAACAGCTGGCCAAGACGGCGGCGTCGGTGGTCGGCATTGAGCGCGGCATCTATGCCGGCAAAACGGCCGAAGACCAGAAACGGATGGGCGTCCTCGATCCTTTGGATGAATCGATCACCGGCACCGAGGGACGCGGCGCGCGAATCACGCTGTTCCAGGGGGGCAAGCCGCTGGTCGACCTGATTATCGGCAACAAGGTCGAAGAAGCGGGCGACATCTATTACGTGCGGAAAGCGGACGATGCCCGGGTCTATCGCGCCGAATTGACCGGCCTGAAAGTCTCCACGAAGTTCGCCGACTGGATCGAGCCGGACCTCCTCCAGATCGACCGCAACAAGCTGGTGCAGCTCATCGTCGACCGCTACCAGATCGACGAGCAGAAGGGCTCGCTGAAGCAGGGGGAAATCAGCGTTCTGACGAAGAAGCCCGGCGATGCAACCGCACAGTGGGAACTGGAAGGCCTCGATCCGGCGACGGAGAAGGTCAAGTCGGCCACGCTCAATCAGATGACGATGGCGCTCGACGACCTGAAAATCGTCGGCGTGCGGGAGAAGCCCCAGGGACTCGTGGACGTTCTCAAAGGGACCGAAGGGGCCGGACTGAGCGAAATCGAAGTGCTGCAGATGCAGCGAGCGGGTTACTTCCTGACGCCCGAGGGGCAGCTCGTCTCGAACGAAGGGGAAATCCTGGCGGGAAGCGACGAGGGCGTCCGGTACACGCTGCGATTTGGTGAAGTGCTCAGCGGCACCGACATGGACATCGAAGTCGGCTCCGATTCCGAGACCGCCGCTGCCGCCGAAGGGGATGCGGTCGACCCCGCTGCGGCTGATGCGGCCGTCAACAAGAACCGCTACCTGTTCATCACGGCCGCATTCGACGAGTCGCTGCTGGGTGAACGTCCGGCCGCGCCGGTGAAGCCGGTCCCGCCATCGGAGCAGCCTGCGGCAACTCCGGAGGCGGATGGCGCCGCCACTCCGGAAGCGAGTCCGGACGGGGGTGCGGCGGCTACGGATGATGCGGGCGTTGATCCGCTCGATGCGGCGGCAGAAGAAGCCGAGGGCGAAGCACCGTCCGACGATCAGGCCGCTGATCCGGCTGCGACGGCCGATCCGGCTGCGACCACAGAACCTGCAGCCGCGACAGACGCGCCTGCGGATGCTGCGCAGCCTGCCGCCAGCGAACCCGCAGCTGACGCGGCCCAGACGACCGATCCCGCCGCTGCTCCCGTGGAGAGTGCGGCTCCGACGGAGGGAGCTGCACCGACACAGCCGGACCCGCAACAGGTCTATCAGGAAGCGCTGCAGCAGTATGAACTCGACCAGGCGGCCTTCGAAGCGAGGACCGCCGAGTTCGACAAGAAGATTGCCGATGGCTCGGTGCGGGCCGCGGAACTCAACGAGCGGTTCGCTCCGTGGTACTACGTGATTTCGGCCGACCTGTTCACCAAGCTGAAGGTGGACCGCACCGAGCTCGTGGAACCGCCGACGCCGCCGGCCACCGGCGCTGCCGGAGCAGGGCCGTCGATCCCGTTCGGCCTGCCGGGGACGACTCCCGAACCGGTGACGACCGAGCCGGCCGCCGAACCAGCGGTTGAGGCGCAGCCGACGGAGCCGTCGGCCGAACCGGCGAGCGATGCGGCGAACCCGTAGCGGTTGGTCGATCTCTCAGCGTGTTGGTGCAGGGCAGGCCGTCTGTCGCTCGCCCTCACCCCCGGCCCCACTCCCGGAGGGAGAGGGGAGGGATCTGTGCCTGACGCTGGTGCACTCGCGAATCGGCGATGCTCACAGGCGCCGCATGACGGTGGGAGCAGCCCCCTCGTGCGCGCTTGGCGAGATCGCGCTTTCTTCTATTGACGACGCGTGTCGTCGCCTCGTACAGTAGCGGACGACACTCGTCGTCACTTCACTTGGCACGGAGGAACGCCAACATGCCCGAAGGCACGCTCACTCCCGCGCAGTACGAGATCATGGATGTCGTCTGGCAGGCCGGTTCGGACGGCGCGACCGTCGCCGAGATCTGGCACACGATTTCCGAATCCCGCTCCGTCGCCCGCACCACGATTCTCAATCTGGTGGACCGCCTCGAGAAGCGGGGATGGCTCAACCGCCGCGATGCGGACGGCGGCGTCCGGTACTCCGCGGCGGTAAGCCGCGACCGCACCAGCACGGCGCTCGCCGGCGAGTTCGTGCAGCAGTTCTTCGACGGCTCGGCCGCGAACCTCGTGATGAGCCTGCTCGGCACGTCCCGGCTCAACGCCGACGAAATCCGCAAGCTGCGCGACATCCTCGACCAGGCGCCGGCCAGGCCCGGCAAGCGCGAAGGAGGGCGGCCATGACTCTCCCCCCGCTGTCCGCCGGCCTGCTGGCAGTCCTGTCAGGCATCGCGCTCGCATCGCTGCTCGTCCCCACGATCGCCCTCGCGGCCGCACGGCGCCGCTCCGCGCCGCTGCGACACGGCGTCCTGATGTGCGCCCTGGCCGTGCTCGCGCTGGTTCCGGCGGCGCCGATTGTCTCGCGGCAGCTCGATCTCGGCTGGCTGCCGCGATGGAATCTGTTCATTTCATGGCAGACGCCGGTCAGCGACTTTCCCGCCACAGCGACTGGCGAAACGTCGACTGCGGACTTCCGCACGCTGTCGGCCGCCGAGATTCCCGAGGGGGCCATCCTGCCGGGACAGAATCTGCAGGCTGATGACGCCGACGAAACGCCGTTCACCAACGATTCAGCACGTTCGGCAGATGCAGTTTCGCCGTGGCTGAAAAACTCGTTGAACCGCCGTGTGCTGACGGCTGCAGCAATCGCGCTGTGGTTGCTGGGCACGTGCGTGTCGCTGCTGCTGACGTGGCAGGCTGCGACACGCGTGGCGCGGCTCGTCCGCCGTTCGCGTCCGGTTGGCGACGCGCCATTGCGGGCCTTGTTTCACGAACTGGCAGGCGACCTGCATCTGCGGCGGCCGCCGGACCTTCGCGCGGCGGAGCAGCTTCGCGTCCCGTTCGCGTGGGGATACGTGCGGCCGATGGTGGTGGTTTCCCAGAACCTGGTCGAGTCGTGCGATCTGGTGCGGCTGCGTCCGATTCTCCTGCACGAACTTGCCCATGTGCGCCGTCGCGATGTCTGGATCGGCCTGCTGCAGCGGATTGTCGGGGCGATGTACTGGTGGAATCCGCTGGTACACCGCCTTAACGCCTGCCTGGCCGATGCCCGCGAGGAGATCTGCGACGCCTACGTGCTCAATTCCGGCTGCTCGTCGCGGGAGTACGCCGAAATCCTCGTCGATCTTGCCGCTCAACTTTCCCTTCCGCACCCGGCCGCCGCGCCGGGGTTGCTCAACCGTTCCGAACCGCAACTCACCCGTCGCGTCCAACGCCTTCTGGAGGACCAACCTATGTCAACGTCGCTGCGGAGACTGGCCAGGCTGACTCTCACGGGAACATTTATCGCCCTGACGACCACTGCCGTGCTGATGGCGTACGTGCTGATCGACAACCGCATGCTCGATCACTCCATGACGACGTTCGCTGCGTACGACGTTCACCAAAACTGGACGCCGCCGCAGCAGCCGACCAACGTCACCCCCGTCTCCCCGGCCTCACAGCAGTTCGTTCCGTCGGTCTCAGGCCCGACGAACGCGCCCGCGATGATGGGCGATGAAGAGATGAGCATGGCGGCGACGGGCGGCATGATGATCGCCGCCGATGATTCTTTCCGGCCGTCCGACAACGATGACGCAGCTTTCGGCTCCCCGATGATCGCTCAGGGATATGGCGTCGGCGCCGTGGAAGTCCCGAGTGGCGGCTTCCCCGCAGGCGTCCAGACCGGAGCAGACCCATTCGCAGCAGGCGGTACTGCCCCCGGTCTCGCCATCGCGGCGTTCGGTGCACCCGGCGGCGCCGCCATGGCGGGCATGCCGGGAGGTCGCCAATTGCATGTCATGTCGGGCGACACGCTGCGCGGACTGGCGGCGATTGAACTCATCGGCAACGACGATGGCACGCTGAAAGAGGTCCGTTGGTTCACCGAGTCCCTCGGAACTGGCGATGAGGCCGTTGTAAAACTGACCGAGCGGCTGACCGAGTTCGCGCAGCCGCGCGTCGGCACTGCGTATCGGGCGGAGTATCGCGAAACGTCCACGGGCCCGGTGCCGGTGATGATACCCGTCGCGACGGCCGGCAGCATGGCGATGGCGGGCGGCATTGGCGCGGGGGGACCAATGATCGGCGGCGGCATGAGGCTGGGGCCGGGCGGCGAACCGACGATTCCTGCCGAACTGACGGCGCAGATTACCGCCAGCGCACAGCTGCGCTACGAGCATGTTGCCCGTGTTGTTGAACTGTGCGACTCGCACGTCCAGCGTGTCGTGGTGACGCAGGCGAACCTTACGCCGAACATCACCCTGACCCTCGGCTTCGTCCGGGACGGCAGCGGCAAGCAGATTTCCTCGTCACCTGTCCTGATCTGGAACGACGCCGTAACGCCGGCGCCCGCTGCGGTGCCGAACTTCGACACGTTCCAGCCGTACCAGCAGGAGCTGCTGGAGCCGGAAGCGGCACAGGCAGCGCCGCCGCAGGTCTCCCCCCCGCACGATGAGGTCGTTACCGTCGAATCGCTCACGCCCCGTCTGCTGGTCTTGCGGGAGATGTTTAATCGCGAGCCCAAGCCGAAGAACCTCACCGTCCTGGTCCGCGCCGATGCGGGAGTCGATCCGAGGCTGGTCGAACGCGTCGTCCAGGTCACGTTGCCGGCGGGATTCGAACGGGTGATTCTCCAGCCGCTGGAGTATCCGGCTCGCGCACCGGCGGATGCGGCGCCGACCATTGATCCGGCAGCAGTGCCGGAACCGACCGCGCCGGCGAACGAGCCGGAGCAGGACCCGAATTCACCGGACATCGGCCCGATCGGGTCTCCCGCGGGGCCGACCGGCTTTCATCTGAACGTTCCGGCCATGGGCCCAGTGCCGATGGCCATCGACTTCGCCAACCCAATCGTCGGCGACACGCCCGACCAGAACCGCGTCTTCAACTTCTACGTCGGCTTCACGCGGTAGCGCTTCCATCTACCAGGCTCGAAGTAAAAGTGAACCACAACGGCACAATGGACACGACGTAAGAGGCTTCGTCGTTTCGTTGTGTCCTTC
>JAEUIG010000776.1 GCA_016795125.1 Planctomycetaceae bacterium
GCCGGCGGCGGTCTCGACACCGGCCAGGTAATCGGCGCCACCGACCAGCGCGGCGAAGACCCGATCTCTCGAATCGTCACCCGCTACGACTTTCTCGCGACCCTGTACCGCCACCTCGGCGTTGACCCGACCGGCATCGCGTTCGACGACTTCAGCGGCCGGCCGATCCCGATTCTCCCTGAAGGCAAGCCGATCGCCGAACTCACCGCCTGATATCACGTCGCGGGAAAGGCCGACACAAAGTCGCAGAGACGCAAAGACGCGCAGAGAAGGTATGGCGCGCCGCATTGCAATTCTGAGAGTCGGGTCGATCTGCGCATCATCTGCCGCGGAAACGCCACGCTCTTCTCTGTGCGTCTCTGTGACTTCGCGTCTTTGTGTCAAAACTGACGATCAGCGATCCGCTGAAACCGTCGCCCGGCCGATTCCGGCCTCGAGCGCCGACGTGATGTACGCCGTCAGCCGGTCCTCCGCGCGTGGCATCTCGGCCGTCAGCCGTTCGGCAAACAGTGGCGGCGAAACCGGTGACCGGAGTTCTTCGAGATACCCCAGCAGCAGGTCCCGGGACGCGTCGGATTCATGCAGCAGGAAATGGGCCCAGGCCCAGGCTTCCTGGTAGTCGGCGCGCTGCATCTCGGAGACGTCTTCGAGGCGTTCCAGCCGCCGGAGGTCCGGCTTCCAGCCGTGGAGCAGCATCTCGGCGAGGCCGTCGGCATGGTCCTGGTTGATCCGGCCGGCCGCACCCGGCACGACTTCGAAATATTCCGCCAGTCCTTCATCCAGCCACAGGGGAACCTGCTGCAGCGAGGAATGCAGGAGACCGTGCGTGTATTCGTGGCGCAGGTCTTCGCGCACCTGTTCACCCCAGTAGGCGTAGACCGCGAGTTCACCCGGAGTGCCGATGAAGAACGCCCGCCGCGCCGGCAGATTCGGATATTTCGTCTCCATGTACTGCGTGTACCGCAATTCGTCGCGGAACAGGTACACCGTCACGGGACGCCTTTGCTCGGGGAGTTCCAGACGCGACCGGACTTCCTGCCGCAGTTCGGCCAGTTCGACGATCCGGGGATCGTCGTCTCCGACCTGGGAATCGGAGCGAATCTGCAGCATGTCGCGGCGCACCGTGTACTGCGACGGCAACCGCTCCGCGACGGGCCCCTTGAGCATGGCGCAGCCCGCTCCCGCGCAGGCACAGCCGAGCAGCAGCGCGCCGAGAACGCGCCACCGTCTGCCGTCAGGCGAATCCTTGCCCCGTTCGCTGCGCACGATGGCTCCCCGCGCGCGACCTTTCAGCAAACGCACCGGCCGCCGCGCGGGCCGAATGGTGACACAGTCCCCCGGAGGTCACAAGACCGGTCGGAGCACCTCGGCGCAACCCCCGCGCTTCACCCTCTCCCCCGAGAGAAGCATTAATCTCAGATCGCGTACGATTCGGGGGAGAGGTCCAATTCTGTTCGGCGCTCGAATTGCTGCTATCAATCTTCGACTGGCGAGATTCGCGGTGTCAGCGCCGTATTCAGCACGACCCCGACGGGGTCGCAGAATGTAGCCGGGGGTTGAGCGCAGTTCGCCGTCAGGCGAGCGGAGCGATACCCCCGGTCAGCGTCGCGCAACACTTCTCCCTCCCCCCGTTTTTTCGGGGGGAGGGCCGGGGAGGGGAGCGGAACGATGAGTGCGTCATTCCTGTGAATCGGCTGCAATCGAAGGCCGAGCGCACGCGAAGACGCGTGGTGTGGTCCCCTCCCCCCGACCCTCTCCCCCGATTGGCGCTTGCGCTGACATCAATGCTTCACTCGGGGGAGAGGAAGAGATGCATCGCGCGCCGTTTTCCACGGGTTGCGCACCGTCCGCCTTGCGGCGAACGGTGCTCCACCCGTGGCTACAACCCTGCGCCCCTCCGGGGCGATTCTGGCCTGTGAACGTGCTGCGGTGCGACAGCCGGCTGAACCACAGCACTCATTGTGCCGAACAGAATTGAGAGAGGGCCGGGGTGAGGGGTCGAAACAAGGCTTTCCGGGCAAACCGTGCGAAGAGAATGCCCGTTCCAAGCGCCGCTTGCGCTGATTAGCGGTCCACCCCTTCCCCTACCGCGATTCCGCAATCAGCACGGACTTCACAAAGTCTTCGTTGAGCGTCACCCCCAGCCCAGGTCCGTCCGGCACGGTGATCCAGCCGTCTTTCGCCTGGACCTTTTCGACGGTCAGCTCGTGTCGCAGCGGCGTGTCTTCGACGCAATCCTCGAACAGGAACGCGTCGCGGCAGGTGCACAGCCAGTGCAGGCTGGCGGCGACCGTCAGCGGGCTGGTGTAGCAGTGATTGCACAGCCGCGCGCCGATTTCCTCC
>JAEUIG010000789.1 GCA_016795125.1 Planctomycetaceae bacterium
AAGGTCACGAAGTACACGAAGGGGAAGGAAGTGACGCGGTTCTGGATGAAGAAATGAGCACCGCTAACACGGCGGTCCCCAAACTGAAACTCGCCAGAGATTGAATTTCTTCTTCGTGCTCCTCGTGACCTTCTGTAAAGACTTTCCTTCTGTTCTGCGAATCCAGGGGGGCAGATGAATCGTCGGTCGGCTGCATGGGGAGTCGTGGCGGTATTACTGTTCGTTGTCGGTGCTGAAGCTGCCGACGATGCGCCGCTGGTCGTCGATTCCCCGATGCCCGCGCCGGAGTGGGCGCTGCTGGAACGCGAACTGCTCCGCGCGAATGCGGCCGCCTGCGAGGAATACTTCGGCCGCTACTTCGACAACAACGGATGGCTGATGTGCGTCGAGCGCTGGGGCGGCGACGACGGCCCCGATGACGCCATCGAAAACGTCAACGACTGGCCGCAGCTCCACGCCCTCGGCGCGCCGGACGTCATCCTGCAGATGTACAAGCGGGCCTGGGAAGGGCATCTGCGGCAGTTCACATTGGCGAAGACGACCGAGGTCGATTTTGCCCGCGACGGCATGTACTTCAAGGAGTTTCCGGTCAAGTTCGACTGGCAGCACAACGCCGAAGGATTGACCGTCTTCAACCTGCAGGGCCTGTCCGATCCGGAGGACGTGGCCTTCGGCCATCGCGTGCGCCGCTATGCCGGCTTCTACATGAACGAGGACCCCGGTGCGGACAACTACGATCCGCAGCACAAGGTCATCAGGAGCCTGTTCAACGGCAGCCGCGGCCCGCTGCTCCGCAAGGCGACGGCGATCGACTGGGCCGGCGATCCGATCGAAGTCGAGAACCGGTTCAACCTGCTGCACAACGAGCGGACGTTCGACGAGATGCTGGCGCATTTCGAGGACTACACCGACGTCGTCGGCGATCATCCGCTGAACCTTCTGGCTACGACGCTGGCGCTCAACGCCTACATGCTCACCGGCGAAGCGAAATACCGCGACTGGCTGCTGGAATACGTCGGCGCGTGGAAAGAACGCATGGCGGCCAACGGCGGCGTGATTCCCAGCAACATCGGCCTCGACGGAACGATCGGCGGCGCGGCCGACGGGAAATGGTACGGCGGAACCTACGGCTGGGCGTTCTCCGTCCGCGTGCCGCAGACGGGCGGGACCGATCATCGCAATCGCGCCGCAGCCGGCTTCATCGGCCTGATGAACGCCTACATGCTCACGAAAGACGACTCCTGGCTGGAGGCCTGGCGGACGCAGACCGAGGTCATCAACGCTCAGGGCAAAATGGTTGACGGCAAGTGGGCGACGCCCCGCATGCACGGCGACCAGGGGTGGTATCACTTCGTGCCGGGCAACTACGCCGACCACGCCCTGGAGTTGTATTACGAATCCTGGAAGCCGGCGGATCGCAAGCGCGTCGGCGACACGGGGTGGCTGACATACCTGGAAGGTCAGAACCCCGATTACCCCGCACAGGCCCTGCGCGGTGACCTCGCACGCATTCGCGAGCGCGTCGTCGGAATGCGGGGCGATACCACGACTCCCGACACACGGCTGTCGGACAATCCCATGGAGTTCAACCCTGCCAGCGTGAACGCGCTCGTCGAGCTGATGCTCGGCGGCATCAACATCGGGCGGCTGGCCACGGTCCAGCACAGCCGGCTGCGGTACTTCGATCCGATTGCAAGGCGGGCCGGCGTCCCGGAAGACGTCGCCGCACTGGTGGATTCGATGACCGACGACAGCGTGACAGTGACGCTCGTCAACGTCAGCACCGTGGAAGCCCGCGAATTGATCGTGCAGTCCGGCGCCTATGCCGAACACGAATTCACCACGCTGTCGTTGGGAGACCGGGAAACGTCGGTCAACGGCACACAGTTCAGGGTGCGGCTCGAACCCGGCTGCGGCGCCCGGCTGAAACTCGGCATGGCCCGGTATGCGCGCCAGCCGACGATGTCCTTCCCCTGGCGTCGCTGACAGCAAGGCGGGCCGGGCGGCATCAGCCCCTGGATTGACCGTCGACGCCGCACTTCGCCGTCTTGCCCGCAAATTCTCCGGGCGATAATCTCCGGTGCCCCGTGTGTGACCGCACTCGGGGACGGTGCGACTCCTGCCGAGCCGTATTTTCAGATCAACGCCTGATGTCGCGGCTCCAGCCGGGTAGCGCCATCGCCACTGCACTCTCTCAGCGACTCGTTCCATGATCGTCAGTCTCGACTGGCTCCGCGAATACGTTTCCACCGACCTGTCCGCCGATGCGCTCGCGGAGCGGTTCACCATGGCCGGGCTGAACCTCGAATCGGTCACGCCGCACAACAACGACGCGGCGATCGACCTCGAAGTCACGAGCAATCGCCCCGATTGCCTGGGACACCTCGGAATCGCCCGCGAAGCCGGAGTCCTGGTCGGCAGCCCGCTGCGCATCCCCGATCCGCAGCCGGCCGAATCCGGTCGCCCCATCGCCGAAGCCGCCGACCTCTCGATTGAAGCCCTCGACCTCTGCCCGGCCTACACCGCCCGCGTCATCGAGGGCGTCACCGTCCGCCCCAGCCCCGACTGGCTGCGGCGACGCCTCGAATGCGTGGGCCTCACGCCCATCAACAACATCGTCGACGTCACCAACTATGTGCTGATGGAATGCGGCCAGCCGCTGCACGCATTCGACCTCGACAAGCTCAAGGGGCGGCGCATCGTCGTCCGGCGCGGGCGTGACAACGAGGCCATCACCGGCATCGACCATCGCGAGTACCGGCTGACTCCCGAGATGTGCGCCATCGCCGATGCCGAGCGGGCCGTCGCCATCGGCGGCGTCATGGGCGGCGCCGAAACCGAGATCACCTCGCAGACGAAAAATGTCCTGATCGAAGTCGCCCAGTTTCGTCCGCTGTCGATTCACCGGGCGGCACGCGCCCTGCGCCTGCACAGCCCGTCGTCCTACCGTTTCGAACGGCGCATCAACGAACAGTGGCTGGACTGGGCCAGCCGCCGAGCGTGCGAATTGATCCTGCAGACCGGCGGCGGCACGCTCTGCCGCGGTTCACTCGTCGCCGGTTCGATCCCAGGCTGGAAGCCGGATCCAATCCGCCTTCGATTCGCGCAGGTCCGGCGCATTCTCGGCATCGACATCCCGCCGCAGCGGTGCGTCGAAATCCTCCAGCGGCTGGGACTCAAGTCGGTCGAGATTCCCGCGACCGATGCCGGCGTGTTCGTCCCTCCCTCCTGGCGTCGAGACCTGACGCGCGAAATCGACCTGATCGAGGAAATCGCCCGCATCCACGGCTACGAGCAGATTCCCGAGGACCGGCCGATTCCCGTCGTCGCCGCGCCACGCTCCACCGCCGAGCGCGTCGATCAACGCATTCGCAACACGCTCGTCGCCGCCGGCTTCTGCGAAGCAGCAACCTTTTCCTTCATCCGGCCCGAAACGCAGGCCCTGCTGCAGCCCCCCGTCGCGGCCGAGCCGCTGCGGATCACCCCCGCCGCCGGCGACTATGGCGACACGCTCCGCAGCAGCCTGATCCCCAGCCTGCTGGAATGCCGCAGCGAGAACGAACGGCACGGCAATCTCGACGCCGAACTGTTCGAGCTGGCCCGTGTCTACTGGAGTTCCGACCCCGCCCGGAAAGACGGCCAGCCGCGCCGCATCGGCCT
>JAEUIG010000065.1 GCA_016795125.1 Planctomycetaceae bacterium
TAATTCGGATGCTGAAAAACGACGCATGCGGTCCGGTCGTCGACCGCATCGCGCACGCGCTGCGGATCGGCGACGCCATCCGGAACGGGAATCGTGACAATCTCGCAGTTGAGGTTCCCGGTATACGTCGCCAGCACCTGCCGCTATTGCGGATGCACCGAACCGAGGATCACGACCTTCGAGTGCCGATCGGTCACCCGCATCGCCATGAACGCCGCTTCGCTGACCGCGGTCCCGCCCTCGTACAGGCTGGCGTTCGAGACATCCATCCCGGTCAACCGGCAGATCAGCGACTGGTACTCAAAGAACGCCTGCAGCGAGCCCTGGCTGGCCTCCGGCTGATACGGCGTGTAGGCGGTGTAGTATTCGCCGCGCCCGGCGAGTTCATCGACGACTGCCGGAACGAAATGATCGTACGCCCCGCCGCCGACGAAGCACACACGCCCCGCCGCCGAATTCTGCCCGGCACAGGCCGCCAGATGCGCGTCGAGTTCCGGCTCCGTCAGCGGCGGCGGGAGGTTCAGCGCCCGCGCCAGTCGCAGTTCGGCCGGAATCTGTTCGAACAGCGCCTCCAGCGAATCGACGCCGATCTCGCGCAGCATGTCCGCCTGCTGCTGCGGTGTATTGAACAAGTACGCCACGTTGCCGCTCCGGTCAGTGCGCCTCGGCATCGCAGAACTGCTGATACGCGGCGTAATCCATGAGTCCGTTCAACTGCGCGGGGTCGTCGACCTTGAGCTTGATGATCCAGCCCGTTCCAAATGGATCGCTGGACAGCGGGCCGAGATCGTCGACGAGCTTGCCGTTTACCGCGGCGATTTCGCCGGCGCACGGCGCGTACAGATCGCTGACCGCCTTCACGCTTTCAACCTCGCCGAACGACTCACCCTGCTTGAACCGGCGGCCGACCGCCGGCAGCTGGATGAACACGAGGTCGGTCAGCTCTTTGACGGCAAACTCACTGATGCCGATCGTGGCCTCGGTGCCGTTGAGCGCCACCCACTCGTGCGAGCGGGCGAATTTCAGTTGTTGCGGGTCCACGGCGGGATTTTCGATTCTGGATTTTAGATTTTCGATTCCGGAAGTGCCGGATTCCGGTTCCGTCGAACAAACATCAACGATCAAACTTCAACCCCGCTCCTGCTCCAGCTGCTGAATCTTCTCGATTCGTCGCTGGTGCCGGCCGCCTTCGAACTGCGTTCGCAGCCAGATTTCGACGATTCGGTTCAACAGACGTTCACCCAGCAAGTCCGCCGACAGGCACATGATGTTGGCGTCGTTATGCCGGCGGCTCATCTCGGCGGTGACATCGTCGTGACAGGTGACGGCGCGGATGCCCACGAACTTGTTGGCGGCGATGCACATCCCCATCCCGGTCCCGCAGATCAGCACCCCGCGGTCGATTTCACCGCTGGCAACGGCCTGCGCCACCCGCGCGGCGTAGTCGGGGTAATCCACGCTGGTCCCGTCCGGCGGCCCGAAATCGATCCCTTCATGCGAAAGCTGGGACAATTGACCGAGTATCTGCCCCTTGACCTTCGTTCCCCGGTGATCACTCGCCACGCCCACTTTCATTGTTCCGTTTCCTTTCATCCGCCGCCCGCACGCCACGCCTGTTGCCGCCGTCCGACTTCCTTCAGACGAACAGCCGGTCCAGGGCACGTTTCACATGCGCCGTAATCTGCTCCAGGCACCGCCGATACTCGTCGAACCCCTGGCCGATCGGATCGGAAATGTCCGAACCATCGTCCGCCAGAGTGCGGACACGCGTTCCGAATTCGGGATGATGCTGCAGGATCGTGCTCCGGTGGGCGTTCGTCATCGTGAACACGTAATCCGCCTGCGACAGCAGGCGTATCGACAACGGCCGGCTTTCGTGCCGGGCCAGATGTCCGCCCGCTCGCTCGACGAGCTGGACCGCCTCCGGACTGGCAGGCATGCCGTGTGACGCCGCCAAGCCGGCCGATTCGACGCGGTAACCGCGTGACGGCAACTCATCTTCGCCGCATTGTAGCCGGGCCGACAGCAGTTTGCGAAAGACCGCCGCCGCCATTGGACTGCGGCATGTATTTCCGGTGCAGACGAACAGGATCGTCTGGCAGCCGGCATCGCGCACCGCGTCGCTGTCGACCAATCCCGCCCGATCGATCGTCCAATGTTCACCAGAAACGCGGACGACGGTCGGGATCCCGGCCTTACGAACGGGCCCCGCTTCCAGGATCAGATCGGCGAAGCCTTGTCCGTCCGCAGCAGCCCCTTCGGACATCACCGCGGCAGCGTTCGCCGGAATCCGCGCGAGCAGCGGCGCAGGGAGCAGTCGCAGCACTTCCAGCACGGGTTCGCTGGCTGTCACCAGCAGCTGCAGCTGGTCGTCCGGAGCGGATTGCCGTTGGGCGGCCCGCGGCAGTTCGGCTCCCAGACCTTCCGGCAACGCGACTGGAAACCGGAACACCACAGGACCCGGCCAGCAACGCTGGAGCAAGCGCTCGTTCGACGGCGACAACAGCGGCAAATAGTCGGCCGCGGCGTCGGAGGAAGCGAGCAGCAGGCAGCCTTCCGTACCGGCCGGCGCATTCTGTTCCAGCCGCGCGACGGCATCGGCATGGATGGCCAGGGCGCTGACGGCGTAGCTGCCGCCGACGGGCAGGACCACCAGTTCTCCTTCGACAAGTGCCTGGACGACTCGATGGATGACGTCGCGCGGATCGGTCGAACTCGTCAGGTCGAGGATCCGGGTCATTCGGGAGATCGGCACGAGCGAGGAGCACAGGGACAGCGGCGGCTGGAAACAACCGCATCGTGTCGCTGCAGGACAATGTCGGACGGGACAGCCGCATTCGAGTATAGGACCGCGCGCGCGGACCTTCAAGATGCCGTGCGGGACGGCCCGGCGCTGGGCGATTCGTGCTCAATCGGAATGTACTGCCCGTCGAGCCGCGTCACTGCGGCATGCGCATCCATGTTGAACAGCGCACGCCCCCCGGTGCCCCAATGCCGCCCGTCCCAGTGAAACACGGCGCAGGCGTCCCGGATCGTGCCCACCGCGGCGACGTCTTCCATGTCGCCCCCCTCCTCCGCTTCGAAGCGCACCTCGCACGAGACAAACGCCGTCATTAACCCGCTCTGCTTGTCGCGCGCAAAACGCACTGTGTTCTGCCAGTCGCACGCCAGCCAGCGCAGCCCGCGCGGCTTGCCGCTCTGCGACGCCAGTTCGAAGAACTTCGCCTCCAGGTGCTCGCGGTCGAAGCGAAACTGGTTGATCGCCCGCTGCTGCTGTGCGCGCCGCCAGCGCCGGATCAGCGGTCGCGCGACGATCGCGGCCACCACGGCCGCCACCAGGCCGGCAACGATCGCCACTACGGTTTCGCTGGGCATGTCTTCACCTGCAGGAATGTTATGCATGTCAGCAGCCCGCCGACAAGCAGATGTTTGGATTGTACCGGCTGTACGGCCTGAATTGTTCGCTCCGGGTGACGCGACTGTTTCACGTGAAACAGTCGATTCGGCTGTTCGGGATGCGCAGGCGGCGTCCCGCCGGCTTTGACTGGCATAACCGGTACAGCACGCACCTGCGGCACAACATTCTTCGTAAGACCGTGCGGCGCTTCTGCTACGACGATTCCGTCCGGCACATGGGTCGATACTGTCAGCACCGACAGGCACGAAGGAACCGGCACGACTGGCCGGCGGCAGGCGGCCCCTCAGGGATGACGGGGTGCGCGGCCGGAGGTGCGACTGTCGCGGGACGGACTCGCCCGGCAGCCAAGGAGGGGGAACGGTGAGCACACTTCGATGCCGGCTGGCGGCCTCGGCGTTCGTGCTCGCGTCCCTCTGGGGATCCGGCGAGGCGGACGCCCAAACCTGGGTGCGCCCCGGGGACGTCATTTTCGATACGTTTGGCGACCCGCCGGACATCGAACTTGAGGACGAGTCGCCGCACCGCACGACGCAGCTTGCCGGCGGCGAGTTCCTCCCGCCCGACGCGCCGCCAGCGTTGCTGCCGGCGGCCGAACCCGATCAATTCATCAACGGCACCGCGCCGGCGACTGCACCGTTCGGATATTCCACGGGTTCCGCAGCCGTTTCGCAGAACGATGAGTGGCACGTGCTTCCCGGCACGTTGCTCTACCACTCTTACCTGGCGGGGCCAAAGGAGCCGCGCATCGGTCTTTCCGTGCTGAACGACAGCAAACGCGGCTGGCTGTGGGAATCCGCACTCGGCGGACGCGTCGGCATCCTGCGGCGCGGCGACCTCGGCCTGCGCCCTGCCAATGCGTGGCAGATTGATCTGGAGGGAGCGGCGCTCGCCCGTGTGAATCCTGTCGAGAAGAGCGCGCCGCTGGAAGCGACCGACTACCGGATCGGAATTCAGTGGACCAAGCGCACCGGCCCACTCGCGTACAAAGCGGGGTACTACCACGTCAGCTCGCACGTGGGGGACGAGTTCCTGCTGCTGAACCCGGGCTTCAAGCGGATCAATTACGTCCGGGACTCACTGGTGTTCGGCGTGACCCGCGATGTGACCGATGACGTGCAGGTGTATGGAGAAATCGGCTACGCGCTCGGCGCCGACGGAGGCGCGGAGCCGCTGGAGTTCCAGTTCGGCACGCAATACGTACCGATCGCGGATACCGGCCGCCGTGGATCGCCGTTCGCCGCGGCCAACGTGCAGATGCGTCAGGAAGTCGATTTCGGAGGGGGCATCAACCTCATGGCGGGTTGGCGCTGGCGCGGCGTCGAGTCCGGACGCCTGTTGCGGATCGGACTGCAATACTACAACGGCAAGTCGATCCAGTACGAATTCTACGATGAGTCTCAGCAGATGTTCGGCTACGGCATCTGGCTCGACTATTAGTCCGCTGTGCCTCTGCGAAACCGCAAGCGAGCGACGGGAGCAGCTTCGCGAGTTTCAGACGGCCGGGCGCGACGGCAAGTCTCCGCGCAGCGCGATCGCCGCATCAATCCGCGCCAACTGTTCCGGCGAGAGTTGAATCCACATTGCGGCGGCCGTTTCCTGAATCTGCGCCGGCCGCTTGGCGCCGCACAGTGCGACGGTGATCCCCGGCCGTCGAATGGTCCAGGCGATGACGAGCTGAGCCAGCGTCGCGC